>CABQJA010000278.1 GCA_902464345.1 uncultured Clostridium sp. | reverse complement strand
GTCCATAATATGATATAACCGCTACAAGGTCATTGACCGTTGTGATAAGTGGTCCGGACGCTACCGCCGGATCTACATGGATCTTCTTGAAGAACAGCGGGATCAGTGTTCCGACCGCTCCTGAGATTACCATTGCCAACAGCAGTGACGCTCCGATACATCCGGATACCGCATATGCAAACACGAATGTCTTGCCTTTAAATAATGCAATATAAAGACCGATCAACGCAAACGACAGTATTCCAAGGATCGATCCATTCGAAAATGCAATCTTCATTTCCTTGAATACCAGTTCTGCCTTCTGCTTTCCGGTCAGTGACTCGTCCATCAATACACGGATCGTTACGGCCAGTGACTGCGTACCTACGTTACCTGCCATATCCAGGATCAGTGACTGGAAACACATGATGATTGTAAGCTGGCTTACCACTTCTTCAAACAGACCGACTACGGATGAAACGACCATTCCAAGTCCCAGCAATACCAGAAGCCACGGAAGTCTCTTCTTGATACTTTCTCTTAATGGTTCTTTCAAATCTTCCTCTGCGGTCAGACCGGCGAACTTCGCATAGTCTTCACCCATCTCATCATCGACCAGGTCGATCATACTCTGGGATGTGATTACTCCGAGAAGTTTATTGTCGTTGTCCAGTACCGGAATGGAATCTTCGGAATAATCTTTCAGTCTTTCAATACAATCATCGATCAACTCATTACCGTACACATACGGATACGATGTTGCAATCAGATCCTCCAATGGAGATTCTCTTCTTGCAATGATCAGATCCTTCAGATCCATTGCTCCGTAAAATGTGTTATCTTCCGTCACCATAAATAACGTAGAAATATTATCATTCTTCGCCGCCTGATCTACCAGACTGCTCATTGCCTGCTTCACCGTCAGATTCTCACGGATCATGATGCAGTTTGTTGTCATTCTGCTTCCGATCTCCTCCTCATCAAAGGAAGCGATGATTGCCATATCCTTTCTGGCATCATCATCCATTAATTCTATCAGAAGATTCTTCTTCTCCTTTGGCATCATCTGCAGAACATCTACTACAGCATCTGTCTCCATCGCAGACAGGATTGCCGCTGCTTTCTTGATATCCATCTCATCCAGATATTCGGCTGCTGCCTGTTCATCAATATGCTCAAAAATATCTGAAAGCATGTCCAGATCCAAAATTCTACAGATTTTTCTTCTTTCGGTGATCTTCAGCTGCGGAAATACTTCAGCAAGGTCATTCGCATGATAATCTTCCAGTCTGCTTCTCATGATCCCCGGTGATGTATTACTTCTGATGATTTCCAGTATTTCAACTGTGTAATCTTTATTTTCCATACCTTTACCTCCTATCCTTTTTCCTCACGTGAAATATAATCGGGGCACAGATTACCCGGTTTTCTTCACCACAAATACACTGCAGGATATGTAACGACCATATCCTCCATCAACGACTGCTACTATTCACTTGTCATACTCATTGGGAAATAGGATAAGAAATAAAAGAAATCTATAATGTATATCGCA
>CABQJA010000277.1 GCA_902464345.1 uncultured Clostridium sp. | reverse complement strand
ACATAAATAACACCCGCACCGATGGAATCTCCTGCTGATTCCGCAGATACGTGTCCATCATATCCAAATTTGAAATACTCATAAAAGTCTTCCGCAAAATTAATCGTCCGATTATAGCTGGAATCATACGGATCACTTCCGACATCCTCATCGATCGTTACGATCACAATGTCAAGTCCGAGCTGTGCCTCTCTCTTGGCAATCTTCTGTTCCAGCTTCTGCTCCTGCTTATCTGTCAGTACATCCGCATAGTCAAACACCCGCTGTGTGGTCGTACATTCTGTATTGTTTCGTTCCGGTACCTGTGCCTCTCTGGCAGCAAGCATTGCCTTCTCATATGCAAACGGAATGATTGCCAGTGCCAGCGTTATGATGCAGAGTACGATTATAAAACCTCTAAATTTCTTCATCCTAGAATACCTCCACAAAATATTGTAATGCCATCATTAACAACATTCCAACCACTAACAGGCTTCCGCTCGAAAACAGGATCTTTCCGACGCTTTTCGGCATCTTGCCATATACCTTCCCTGTCTGTCCGTTAATGTAATATTCAAAATCTTTTCCGTGATACCGATAGACATATTTCCATACCGGCAGCATCGCAAACTCTCTGGCTCTTGGCTTATAATGAATATCATCTCTGGATGGTGTCAGTGAGGTATATTCGGTCATGGTTATCTTCAGCTGCGCATCCGTATCCCGAACTACCTTGCTCTTAGCTCTTCCTTCCAGCTCATCCGGCGTCTGGTTATAGGTCTCCGCCTCAAATCCGGACATATACTTTGCATCGAATTTATGCAGTTCCCCATAGGAATATGGTTCCATCAGATCCATAATTCCATCCGGCATTTTAATGGAAGCATCCACCGGGACCTGATCAAAATCAAGCTCCATCTTTCTGTATACGTGATATTTCGAAGTCTCCGTATACTCTGTATCACCGCTTCTCCAGGTTCTGACCTTCGTTCCGATACCGTCCCATTCAGCTGTTACATCATAGCTGTAAAGCCAGAACGGCACATAATCGCCCTCCATATTCTCCAGTGTCCGCTGTGACAGGAAATTCCCAGGACAGAACAGCCGATCTTTAAATTCCTTTCGGAGCAGCTCCGTTGCCTGATTCTTTGTAAACTTAAACGGAAGCACCAGATCCGGTCCATACGGATAGGTAATCTTCTCATCAATAATTGTATATGTACCACAATATTCGCACTTTGTTGCCGAAGTAAAATCGTTCACCGTTATCTTACCGCCACAGGACGGACAGGTATAACAGTCATCCTGTTTTACGATTTCCTCTGAATCTACTGCGTTGCAGCTTAAGCATAGCATCCTTCCCTTCTCAGGGTCATATACTACATTTCCGCCGCAATTCACACATTTAAACTGCATGGCTTTCTCTCCCTTTCCTGCTCTATTTCAATGTTCCGTTTTCCATCTGTTCCTGAATGTTTGTATCTTTCGCATCCCGTTTCGGATCTGAACATGCTGTAAGCCCGATCAGCATCAGAGCCGCCAGTCCGATCACCAGTATTC
>CABQJA010000276.1 GCA_902464345.1 uncultured Clostridium sp. | reverse complement strand
GAATGCCAGTGCCAGTACATCACACTGTTTGCACCGCTTGCCAGATGGCTGTATGCCTGAAGTCTGAGCTGCCCCTTATAAGGAGTCCATCCCGGATATCCCTGTGCTTCTGTTTCCAGAACAAGATAGTTATCTCTTTTCAAAGAACGTGTCATATCACCGCCAAATGCGATTTCTGCCCCTGTCAGGTCATCCTGTGTAGGATGATAAATATCTGTACCTGCAATCGTCAGGGCTTTTGCTGCATGATAATGGTTTACATCAGGCTGTACTCCATAAGAATATCCCCGCCATTCAAAGTCAAAATTATGAGTGATAAACTGATCTTCTCTGCGGTATTCATTTACGATATCTGCCTGCCAGCTTAAGAATTCGTCCACCAGCGTTCTCTGGAACTTCTCAAATTCAGCTCCAAGGCTTCCATTGATCGTTCCTCTCACATCAGGGAAATCTTCCCACGCATTGATGCGGTTGCTCCAGTAATCCAGACCAAATTCATGATTCATGGCATCCAGATCATCCTGGAATTTCTCCCGCAGATATTTTACAAAGCCAAGCTGTACATTCTTTCCGGCCGTTCCGTAGTATTTCGTCTCATTGTCTACCTGAAAACCAATGACACATTTCCGGTGTGCCGATACTTCCATCAGTTTCCGGATGACCCGTTCTGCATGAAAACGATAGACCGGATGTGTAATATCCATGATCTGGCGCGCTCCGTAAATACCCTGTCCTTCTTTTGTCGTTGCGATCACATCCGGATGTGCTTTTACCATCCATGTCGGAACTGCATATGTCGGAGTTCCGATGATCACCTGGATTCCTGCTTCTTCCATCGCATCTAACACACGTTCCACATGTGAGAAATCAAAGACACCTTCCTGTGGTTCACAGGTACTCCATGTTGATTCCGCAATCCTGACCGTATTAATACCTGCTTTTTTCATCATTTCCACATCTTCCGCAAGTCTGTCATACGGCATATACTCATCATAATATGCAGTGCCATAAATTAATTTTTCCATCATTTATACCCTTTCAAACTTTTGTTATCTGCGATTTATTTTGCTGCTTTACGTCCATTCAGATCTGCCAGAATTCCTTCATACTCTTTATCCAGATGATAGAAATACAATACCACGATCTGGATCACGGTTAAGATAATCGGCACATAGATATAACCTGCTTTGATCGCTGTCAGCGCACCGCTGGTCTGTACTTTTGCGGATCCTACATACCCTCCGATATTTAAGATTACTCCGAAAAGTACTGTGCTGAGTCCGTTTCCTAATTTCTGTCCGAAGCTTGCCGCACTGTTGATCAGTCCTTCTGTACGTACACCAGTCTTCCACTCACCATATTCAATCGTATCTGTAACCATTGCAAACATGCACGCAGAGATTCCTGAGTTACCGATTCCTCTTGCCGCACATCCGATGATCAGTACCGGCACGTTCGCTCCTGCAACAGCCATGATTCCATAACCGATGATCATGATTGCCGCTCCTGCCATCAGGACATTTCTCTTTCCATATTTTTTAACA
>CABQJA010000275.1 GCA_902464345.1 uncultured Clostridium sp. | reverse complement strand
ACGCTCCCCCCCTCTGATGACGGCAGTGTACAGGACATTGCCGAGATTGCAGGGTTGGATGGAATTTCCATTCAATATAACCGGTGTATGTTTTTAGATCGTTATCCGTCCATTGATCAGGATGGTGCATTTATTTATCTGGAAGCAGACAAAGGGTATAAGCTGGTTGTGGTAAAGTTTGATATTACAAATAAAACATCAGAAGATAAAATGGTAGATCTGTTGAATACAGATCTGAGCTACCGTCTGGTGATGAACCAGTCTAAGGCAGCAAAGCCGATGCTGACGATTCTCATGGATGACCTTGGAACGTTTTCAGCAACGGTGCCGGCAGATTCTGAGCAGTCAGCCGTTTTGGTATTCCAGATGGCAGAGGGGCTTGTTGATAAGATTGAACGTCTGGATATTCGTGTGACATACCAGAATGAGGAACACACAATTCCGATACAGTAGGAGGTAAACGAGAGTGAAAACAGATATTTTGTTAGAGAGTGGTACCAATGAATTAGAGATTTTGGAATTTATCGTTGGAAATAATCATTATGGTATTAATGTGGCTAAGGTGAAAGAGATTCTGACCATGCAGCCGATCACACCGATTCCGAATTCGCATCCTTGCATTGAAGGAATGTTTATGCCAAGAGGAGACATTATAACAGTCATGAATCTGTTTGCAATCCTTGGCTTTGAAGATCCGGATGACGTATCCACGAATATGCTGATCGTAACAAATTTTAATAATTTAAACATTGCATTCCGTGTACAGCAGGTGCTTGGAATCCACAGAGTTTCATGGACTGAGATCGTGAAGCCGGATGTAACCATTAATGCAAACGGAACCGGAATGGCAACCGGTATTATTAAGAGAAATGACTCCCTGATCCTGATTCTGGATTTTGAGCGGATCGTAGAGGAGATTTGTCCGGAAACCAGCTTACGAATTTCGGAGATTGATGATCTTGGCGACCGGAAGAGAAGTGATGTGCCGATTCTGGTAGCAGAGGATTCACCAATGCTGGAGGCAATGATCCAGGATGCACTGAATCGTGCCGGATACACGAATCTGACGATTAAGGCGAACGGACAGGAGGCATGGGACGTCATCTGTACCTTAAAGAAGAATAACGGTCTGCAGTATGGCGTACAGCTGCTGATTACAGATATCGAGATGCCGATCATGGATGGACATCACCTTGTGAAGCTGGTGCGGGAGGATGATGAATTAAAGAATCTTCCGATCATTATTTTCTCATCTCTGATCAATGATGATATGAAGCGGAAGGGTGAACGTCTGGGAGCCAATGCACAGGTATCAAAGCCGGAGATCGGAAATCTGGTACATATCATAGATCAGCTGGTAGGATATGATGAGGAACAGACAGAGAAATAAGCCGGCAGAATCAGAACCGGTAATGACTGATAGAAAATGAAACTGATAGAACCGGTCGATAGAATAAGGAATGACAGAATAAAAAGCAGTTGCGTTAAGCAACTGCTTTTTATAGTAAATACTGGTATGTAATTAATCTAATGTAAACTGTTCTTTAATGTCC
>CABQJA010000274.1 GCA_902464345.1 uncultured Clostridium sp. | reverse complement strand
TGTTCACGATACATCCGCTCGCGATCAGACTATTGCGCACATCGGATCCTGCATTGTATTTTGCAGGTGGAAGATCATCCACTTTAGAGTAGATCCTTGGCTCATCATGGAAAAAGTATCTGCGCACTTCCGGTTTCAGGAAATCCATATTTGTCTGGTAATAAGACTCAACGGTTGCAATATTGCTCCAGTATTCTTTCATCTTGTAACCATAGATACGTTTCATATTCTTATAACGGATCAGAATATCTGTAACGAAATCCCAGCGTCCTTCCTCTGCACTGCGCTCTAACATCTCGATCAGCTGTCTTCTGCGCACGATATAAATACCGGTAGAAATCGTATTCGACTGGGATACCATCGGTTTCTCCTCAAACTCTACGATTCTGGAGTCCTCATTCATCCGTACCACACCAAAACGGCTTACATCCACATCCGGTGCCATATCCTTGCACACTACCGTGATATCTGCTTTCTTTTCAATGTGATACTCGAGTACTTTATTATAATCGATCTTATAAACACAGTCACCGCTCGTAATGATGACATACGGTTCATGGCGTTTCTTTAAGAAACTGATATTCTGATACATGGCATCTGCTGTTCCACGATACCACCAGCTGTTGTCCACCGTAACTGTCGGGTTAAATACGAACAGACCTCCCTGTTTTCTTCCGAAATCCCACCATTTTGAGGAACTCAGATGCTCATTTAAGGATCTGGCACTGTACTGTGTCAGTACTGCAACTGTCTGTATATGCGAATTGCTCATATTGCTGAGTGCAAAATCGATGCTTCGATAGCTGCCCCCAACAGGCATTGCTGCAATCGCTCTCTTATTGGATAGTTCCTGCATACGGCTGTTATTACCGCCAGCTAAAATAATACCTATTGCCTTCATTCTGAGTCACCTGCCTTAATAATTACTTCACCGCTTTCAAGAATTCCATCCGGATAATCTTCTTTTTCCGTAACTCCGGAAATTGCCGTGTTCTTTCCTATCTGAACGCCATCCGGCACCACGGAATCTTCACCTATTGTTACAAGACCAAAAGAATATATGCTTGCATTGAGCTTGTTCGGTGCTTCTTCACCGACTCCAAGCACCACATTGTTGCCAATGCGGCAGTTTTCTGCAACGATTGACTTATCTATCGTGACACCTTCACCTATCTGTGTCCCTTTCATAATTATTGAGTTTCTTACTACACTGCCCTTACCGACCGTAACACCTGCACCGATGACAGAACTATGTACTTCTCCGTAGATCTCGGATCCCTCACCGATGATACTCTTCTCAACCACAGAATCCTCTGACAGATACTGCGGCTCAATAATATCGCTCTTTGTGTAGATCTTCCAGTATTCTTCATAAAGATTGAACTCCGGGATCAGATCGATGAGCTCCATATTTGCTTCCCAGTAGGAACCTAATGTTCCAACATCTTTCCAGTAACCGTTAAATTCATAGGCGAAAAGACGTTTTCCTCTCTCATGACAATACGGGATAATGTGCTTGCCGAAATCACAGCCGCTCTGGTCTTTCATTGCATGTAATGCTTCTTTTAAAACATTCCAGCTGAAAATGTAGATTCCCATAGATG
>CABQJA010000273.1 GCA_902464345.1 uncultured Clostridium sp. | reverse complement strand
ATGTGGGCGGGTATTGCATGTATGTCCGTGTGTCTTCCTTTTACGAATGACTGCGTTGCCCGTTCCGGAAAGCGTTGGATGTTCAATATCGTAGGAAGCCTGTTATTCATTGTTCTGTATACGGTTCTTCCGGAATCAATGTACGCTTACATCGGGATCATCGGCGGAATCGGTGTCGGATATTCGGCAGGATATTCCTGGCAGACGGTATTTAATACGTTTGGAGCACTTTCCATTGCTTCCGGCCTGTTTGGAATGCCATATGCGGTAGTACTCAGAATCGGAGCCAACCTGTTCGGTTCTATTTATACAGTCCTGTGTAACAAATTGTTTGATAAAGCTCATGCTTATTTTCAACGGACAGAAGATGTTACAGCTTCAGCAAATAGCAACCTATAGGCGATTCACAGAACCTGTCACCGACAGCTTCTTCCGAACGCATGGCGATTCAAAAAAGGGATGACTTCCCGGCATCCTGCCACTGAAGTCGTCTTTTTTTCATTTTTTATCTTCCCATACTCTCCAAAAGCTGCTCAATCTTCGATACAAACAGATCGAATGCCACATCATTCTTTCCGCTGTTGATCACGATATCCGCTTTCGCTCTTGTAGGTTCCACATACAGATAATGCATCGGTTTTACCGTAGTCAGATACTGTTCGATAATTCCGTTCAGATCTCTGCCCCGCTCTTCCACATCTCTGGAAATACGTCTTAAGATTCGTTCATCCGCATCTGCCTCTACATAGACCTTGATATCCAGAAGATCCCGGATCCTCGGATCTGCCAGAAGCAGGATTCCTTCCACCAGAATGACTGGTCTCGGTTCGATCTTAATGATCTCATCTGAACGGTTATGCTGGCTGTAATCGTATACCGGACACTCAATCGTCTTTCCGGCTTTTAACTGTTTTAAATGTTCCACCAGAAGATCTGTCTCCAGCGAATCCGGATGATCATAATTGACTTTCACACGCTTTTCGAATGGAATTCCATCCTGTCTGCGGTAATAATTATCATGGTAGATCACTACCACATCATCGCCAAAATGCTTTTTTACTCTATTTGTAAATGTGGATTTTCCGGATCCTGATCCTCCGGCAATTCCGATAATTATATTTTCCATCGTCTTATCCCTACCTCGTAAGTCCGAATTCTTCCGGCATGAATCTCGGACAGATATTCTCTGATGTACAGATTACCGTTGATGCAAGTCTGGTGCCGATTCCACAGGCTTCGCGTAATGTCTTTCCATAAGTCAGTCCGATACATACACCGGAGAAGAATGCATCTCCGATTACTACAATTCCCATCGTAGATTTCTCCTTCGTCTTTTTCTTTTATCTTTTGCCTCTATCTTTGTCCCTTATCGTTATACTCAGTTATTCTCTGCTATCTTGCACCCTTATCGTAAGGAATACCCTCTGCCTTCGGTGCTCTTGACTTCTTAGAAGATACAGCCAGCACTAACAGCGAGATGATATATGGAAGCATCTTATAGAATGTTCCCGGAATATTTAAGTTCGCCAGGAAGTCAAATCCTGAATATACATTGGATAGTGCTCTGAACAGTCCGAATAATAAAGCAGCCAGTGCGATCAGGTTCGGCTTCCACTGTCCGAAAATCATAACTGCCAGTGCCAGGA
>CABQJA010000272.1 GCA_902464345.1 uncultured Clostridium sp. | reverse complement strand
CATCCGGTCGCAGCTTCTTCACACTGATTCCGATACAGCCGCTGCCGCAGCACAGATCCAAAACCGTGATTTTCTGTCCTTCCTCGGAAGATCCTTCATCCATTCGTTTCAGTGCTTCCTCTACCAGAATCTCGGTATCCTGCCTCGGGATCAGAACATTCTCATCCACATGAAAGGTATATCCCATAAATTCCTGCTCTCCGATAATATACTGTACCGGGAAATGCTGTGCCCGCTTTTCAATTACCTCATTATATCGGTGTTCCTGACCGGCTGACAGTTCCTGTTCCGGATGCAATAATACATAAGAATGATCACACTCTAAGATCCATTCCAGCAGATATCTGGCATCCAGACCCGGATTCTCGATTCCGGAACGCTTCAATTCCAGACTGCTTTTCTGCAGTGCCTCCTGAATTTTCATAAAATGCCACCCTATTCATTCTCTGCTGCCGCTTCCTCTGTTTCTTCCTCAGACGATGCATGCTTCTCAGATGATTTGTGTTTCTTTTCTGCCTTTTCCTGTGCTTTCTCTGCCTCGTCCTGACGCAATGCCTCCTGATATGCTCTCCAGTCCAGTACACCTTCCACAGAAGCGATCGATACCTCCAGCATATCAAGCTCCGGCTCTCTGGTCGTCATTCTCTGAACCCATAATCCGGGTGCACTGATGATCTTAATGATCAGGCTGTCATTCTTACCTGCCAGTCGAAGTACCTCATAGGAAACACCGGCAATGACAGGAACCAGAAGCAGTCTTAATACGATCCGCAGGACTGCACTGTCCACATTGATCACCATAAAGAATAAAATACTGATGATCATAACCAGAAACAGAAAGCTGGTTCCGCAACGCTTATGAAACCGGCTGAACTTCATAACATTCTCCGGTGTCAGCGGAACTCCCGCCTCCAGACAGTTAATGGTCTTATGCTCAGCACCGTGATACATAAAGACCCGCTTAATATCCTTCATCTGCGATATGGCAAATATATACAGAAGAAAGATCGCAAGACGGATCACACCCTCTAACAATGCTACAACTACATTATTATCAATTCCACGCCGGATATATTCGGAAATCCAGGCCGGAAGTAAAATAAACAATCCGATTGCAAGAATCACGGAAATCATAACCGAGAAAAACATTAAAACGCTTTCTCCGCCTTTCTTTGCCGCCGTTTCTGCCTGACTGTCCTCTTTCGCGTCCTCATCCTCTTCATAAAAGGATGCGGAATAGGTCAGTGTTTTCATACCGATTACAAGTGACTCTATAAAATTAACAACTCCACGAACGATCGGAATCCGAAAAAACGGGATCCGCTCTCCGAGAGATTCATATGTCTCAACCTTGGTCTCAATCGTCTGGTCCGGCTTCCGTACTGCAATGGCATACTGATCCTTATTCTTCATCATAACGCCCTCGATCACAGCCTGACCGCCTATATAGATTCGTTCCATAGATTCCTCCACTATCTTTAACCTGTTTTACAGGACTGTCTGTCTTTTGAGAATTGATTCCTGATACTTTCTGAATTTGAAAAAAGGTTGGGATTCGTCAATCCCAACCTCATATTAATCCTTTTATTACTGGTTTACACCATACTTGCGATTGAACTTATCAATACGTCCACGAGCCTTAGCTGCCTTC
>CABQJA010000271.1 GCA_902464345.1 uncultured Clostridium sp. | reverse complement strand
TTTCAAGGAATGGTGGATTTGAGCATGCCTCAGATTTTTAAAATTGGTTCATATTGGGTTTACTTTTGGGCGAATGAAGGAATGCCAAGAGAACCTATACATGTTCATATTGCAGAGGGCAAGCCGATTGAAAATGCTACAAAAGTATGGATCACAAAAGCCGGCAAATGTCTTCTGGCAAATAACAATTCGAATATACCTAAAAATGTTTTGAGAAATATAATGCGTATCATAGAAGCAAGAAGTGTTGAGATAATCAATAAGTGGACGAGCTTCTATGGAGATGTTGAGTTTTATTGTTAAAGAATGAATATACTCAAATGACGAAAGCCTCTGTACTTCCGGTTAAGGAAGTACAGGGGCTTTCGTCTAATCATTCATAATAATCTGCTCCAGAGTCAGGCTCTTCTCATGCTTGATCGGTTTCCATTCTACCTTGGAGAACAGGGATACGATATAGATCGGTATGTAAGTCAGCATGAAGATCGGGAAGGTAAATGCGTACAGGATCTTCTTTCCGGTGCTGCAATGGATCTGTTTCCATTCACTGATGGTAGTAATAATACCAAGAATAAATACGGTCAGGCAGAGGCTTATGAACATCTGCAACAGGGAATGACCCAGAATAGCGAGGGAAGCATTCGTAGCGAATGCGTAAAAGGCTGCACCCAGATTTACCAGAATACTGATCGCAGTCAGGATTGCGGCAGGCAGGATATTCATCAGCATATCATAGCAGGAGAAGCTTCCGTGAAGGATTCCCTTCGTAAGTGTCAGACCGTATTTCTTAAATACCTGAAGGTAACCCTTGGCCCAGCGCAGGCGCTGATTCCAGGATTGACGGAAGCTGGTCGGCTGTTCGTCATAAAGGATCGCTTTTGCGGCATAGCCGATTTTTTCGCCCTGTGATACATTGCAGATCGTAAATTCGATATCTTCTGTCAGAGTGAAGAAGTTCCAACCGCCGAATTTCTGCAGGATGCTGTCAGAAAACAGGAATCCGGTTCCGGATACCGCACTGCTGCTTCCGATTGCCATCCGGGCGGCATTCAGATATTTCGCCTCACGCAGGAACCAGAGTGCATAACCGGCAGAGACCCAGTTGCTTCCGTAGTTTTTGGAATTACGGTAGCATGTAACAATGTTGTATCCATCGGTATAGGTCCGGTTGATTTCTCGGAGGAAATTCGGATCCAGTACATTATCGGCATCCAATACAATATAAGCATCATAGCTTTTTTCAGAGTTCCGTTTGATCTTATTTAATAGGAAATTCAGGACATAGCCCTTGCCAATGTTCTTTGTGTCGGTTCGTTCATAAACGATGGCACCATGCTCTCTTGCGATCGCTGCGGTGTTATCGGTACAGTTATCGGCACCGACATAAACATCTACACAATTCTTTGGATAGTCAGAGACATGGATGCTGTCGATCAGATTGCCGATAACGGCCTGCTCATTTCTGGCAGCAATCAATATCGCCAGCCGGTGGATCACTTCCTCCTTCTTATGTGGCTTTTCCCTGTGGAAAAGAGAGATTGCTATATATAAGAACTGATATAAATAGCAGATGAAAAATAAGCACATGATAATTTTGTTAATGATTTCTACAACTTCCATAATCTGACACCCCAATGTAATAATTTTTATCGCTTGCGACTATAAGA
>CABQJA010000270.1 GCA_902464345.1 uncultured Clostridium sp. | reverse complement strand
AAATTGATAATTGTCGATTCCTTCGGTATTCTCACTTTCCCCTGAAATAAGCACCGAAAAATCTTCTCCCTGATAATTCATCCTTACGAACACATTTCCAGTGGGAGACGGAAAGAGATCCGGCACCGGACCTGAATTATATTTCTCACAGCTCAATTCCCTGACTTCTGCATCAATTCCATACTTCTCTTTGATATAATTCTCCGCGTTTTCACGACCTTGCTTCTCATAACGCTTCATCTCTGCCTTTTCTTCCTGCGTATAACCGCAGCCCGTCAGAACAGCCATGATAAGAATAAGGGGCAGATAATAAACTATGTTTCTTTTTTTCATACTTTTCAATATTATACGTGCCTATCGCACCACATTGCGAAGTGTTCCAATTCCTTCAATAGAACACTCAACCACATCACCTGATTTAAGAAACTTAGGCGGATCAAATCCCATGCCTACGCCTGAAGGTGTTCCTGTTGCAATGATGGTGCCCGGCATAAGTGTCATGCCCGAAGAAAGTTCTTCAATAATATCCTCAATGGATGTAATCAGTAAATCCGTGACAGAATCCTGCCGCAGTTCTCCGTTGATACGGGAGCTTAT
The DNA here is from genome assembly GCA_902464345.1 of uncultured Clostridium sp. Classification (GTDB taxonomy): domain Bacteria; phylum Bacillota; class Clostridia; order Lachnospirales; family Lachnospiraceae; genus CAG-632. The sequence goes on along the minus strand of CABQJA010000270.1, from coordinate 1,162 downwards.
CTGTAAAGCCGGTGGAAATGCGATCTCATCCGCAGATGTAATGCACGGTCCCATAGGGGTAAATCCATCCAATCCCTTTCCGAAATACCATTGTTTATGAGTGGTCTGCAGTAATCTGGCTGATACATCATTTAAAACAGTATATCCAAAGATATAGTCTGCGGCATCCTCGGCTTTTACATGTTTTGCCTTTTTCCCGATGATAACTGCCAGCTCCGCTTCGTAATCCAGTCTTTCAACCAGACCCGGATGACTTTCGATAAATCCATTCGGCGCTACGGCCTCCGTTACTCTCTTTGAAAAATAAATCGGAATGGGGCGCTCTTTTTTGAACGCATCACTGTACCGCTCCGCCTCATCTGCATGCGCCTTGTAGTTGATTCCAAGGCAGATCACATCCTGCTTTGGTCTTGGAATCGGTGCAAGTAATGTAACATCTGATAGCAAAATCTTATTCTTTGCCTCCTTTATAGCAACCTCCAGTTCCTCTTTAGGTACTTCAATCAGTGCATTCATATCTGCAAACGGCAATGGATAAACCGTATTGTCCGATTCATTTAAGAAACCGACCGATTCTTTGTTTTCATACAAATATGTTACGTATTTCATTCAACACTTCCTCCTCAAATCCTTATTTATCAATAAACATCCTTCCCGAAAATGCCACATGCGGGATTTCATAAAAGGTACTGTCCTTGGGACAGATCGGACGATACAAAGGGTCTGCTACAATGATCTTCGCATTCTTCAGTTCCTCTTCCATCGCTTCTTCTCCCAGCACTACCTTATCATTTTTTCCAAGCAGGACTTCACAGTCCTTTAACGGACACAGTACACGGGTCATGCGTCCATATTTTTTTTCGATGCCTGCTGCCAGCGATCCCATAGTGACCGGCTCTCCGATCAGGGTGATCTCTGTCTCCTGCTGCATACGGTTCTGCAAATATACATTTGCAGTGGCTGTCTGCTGCGTAATCGCCATCTTCAATGCATTGGAAATATCTTCTGCCAGCCACTGGTTCGGTGTTCCGATCACATAAGGGATGTGGCAGGTTTCCAGGAGAACCTTTGCTGCCCGCAGTCCTACCGCAGATACCACCAAATTGACATCTGCATTTCCTGATGTCTGTAAAGTTTCGAAGTTATCTCCCATAGCCCATGT
>CABQJA010000269.1 GCA_902464345.1 uncultured Clostridium sp. | reverse complement strand
GAAGACTTTCCAAGCTTCCCTTCATCAATATACTGCTTCAGGATAGCTTCCATCTTCTTGAAATTATATGGCATCATCATCTTCTTAAGCAATGGGGAAAAGATACCCGGAACGCTCTGATACTGATGCACAATATTATAGGCTGTGTTCAGGCCCACCGTATCAAAGATCTGAAATGGTCCCTTTGGTGCTCCGGTGCCTCTTGTCCATGCAAGGTCAATGCTCGCCGGATCAGAGATCCCCGCCGCATACAGATCCAGTCCGCTTAACAGGAACGGCACCAGCATGGAGTTCAGCAGATAACCGCTCTTTTCCTTCCGCACCGGCAGTCCGATCATCCGAATATCATTCGCAAACTGCAGGATTTCATTAAAATATTTCTCATCGGTCTGCGGCTGCGTCATGACCTCTGCGGTATTGTTTTTCCAGATGGAGTTTGCAAAATGAAGGGATAAATACTTATCCGGCCTTCCGGTATACTTAGCAAACATGGACGGCAATAATGTAGAAGAATTCGTTACCAGCACGGTCTTTTCCGGCAGGAACGGTGCAAGCTTCTCATAGAATGCGATCTTATCCTTCTCATTTTCTGCCATGGACTCGATCACCAGATCTGCGTCTGCCACTGCCTTCGCCATATCCAGCTCCAGCTTTATCCCCGCATATGCCTTCTCTACCTTCTCAAGGCAGGCCGCTTTATCAAAGCTCTCCTCATCCGCAAGGCCCGCACACCAGTCACCCTTCCCGGATGCCATATCCTCAATCGCTGCAATATATGTTTCTTTCAATGCGTCAAGCTTCGGCTGGGTCCGTCCGATCGAGCCCTCACTCCGCAGCCAGATCGTTACATTGGCTCCGCAATATGCGGACTGGAATGCAATCTGACTTCCCAGAACACCGCCGCCTGCAACTACTACGTTTTGATATATCATATTGAAACCTCCTTGTATTACATCTCTTCTATATAAAGTTCTGTATGCCCATTCTAACAAATTTTCCTTACTACTTCCAGTCCCATTTCAAAATTGACTGCACAAAAATAAAGGTGTCCGAACATTGTCAGACACCTTTATCTTATACAGTCAGTGCACTGTACTCTTCTAAATTCCACACCTTGGTTACAATCTCTGAATAAAACTCCGGCTCATGGCATACCAGCAAAACAGAGCCGTGATACTCCTTGAGTGCCCGTTTCAACTCTTCCTTGGCATCCACATCCAGGTGATTCGTTGGCTCGTCCAGAATAAGCAGATTGGTTTCCCGGTTGATCAGCTTACACAACCGCACCTTCGCCTGCTCACCACCGCTCAGCACCTTCACCTTACTCTCGATGTGCTTTGTCGTAAGGCCGCATTTGGCAAGTGCCGACCGGACCTCATACTGTGAAAATCCCGGAAACTCCTGCCAGATCTCTTCAATACAGGTATTCTCCGTCCCGGCCATCTCCTGTTCAAAATATCCCTTATACAGATAATCTCCGAGCTCCACCGAGCCCGATAACGCAGGCACGATTCCCAGCAGACTCTTTAGCAATGTACTCTTTCCGATTCCGTTCGTACCAACAATCGCGATTTTCTCGCCCCGCTCCATCCGAAGATTGATCGGCTTGGATAACGGTGCCTGTTTCTCATATCCGATCACCAGATCCTCTGTCTCAAACAGCATCTTTCCCGGTGTTCTCGCTTCTTTAAAGTAAAACTCCGGCTTCGGTTTCTCCTTTGCCAGCTCGATCACGTCCATCTTATCCAGCTTTTTCTGTCTGGACATCGCCATATTTCTGGT
>CABQJA010000268.1 GCA_902464345.1 uncultured Clostridium sp. | reverse complement strand
TCGATATAGTGTAGACAGACTTCCGTATGAATTGGAACGTTTGCAGAAAGCAGGTGTCAGCAGCATTATGCTTTTTGGAATTCCGGATCACAAGGACGAAGTGGGAAGTGGTGCTTACGATAAAAATGGTATCGTTCAGAAAGCACTTCGTGAAGCAAAAAGACAGTTTCCGGATCTTTATTACATTACTGATGTATGCATGTGTGAATACACATCTCACGGTCACTGTGGTGTACTCTGCGGTCATGATGTTGAAAATGATGCAACACTGGAACTGCTTTCCAGAACAGCTCTTTCTCATGTAGAAGCCGGGGCAGATATGGTAGCTCCTTCTGATATGATGGATGGTCGTGTACGTGCTATTCGTGAATGTCTGGACAAAGCAGGACATAAAGAAACTCCGATCATGTCTTATGCTGTAAAATATGCTTCTGCATTTTATGGTCCGTTCCGTGATGCAGCAGGTTCTGCTCCGTCATTTGGTGATCGTAAAAGCTATCAGATGGATTACCATAATCGTCGCGAAGGTATGAAAGAAGCATTGACAGATATTCAGGAAGGTGCAGATATCATTATGATCAAACCGGCAATGTCTTATCTTGATATGGTTTCTGAAGTTTCAAAAGCTACAAATGTACCGATCGCAGCATACAGTGTCAGTGGCGAATATGCTATGGTTAAAGCAGCGGCAAAAATGGGATGGATTGATGAAGAAAAGATTGTCTGTGAAATGGCAGCAAGTGCTTACCGTGCAGGAGTTGATATTTACCTTACCTATTATGCAAAAGAACTTGCACGTTTCATTGATGAAGGGAGAATTGGTTAATGGACAGATCAGAAGAATTATTCAATCGTGCAGTTAAAAGAATTCCGGGCGGTGTCAACAGTCCGGTAAGAGCTTATGGCGCGATCGGAATGGCACCGAGATTTATCAGCCGCGCCGACAAGTGTTATATTTATGATGTGGACGGTAACCGTTATGTGGATTATATTGACTCATGGGGACCGATGATCCTCGGACATAACTTCCCTGAAATTCGTGAATCCGTCATTAAGGCATGTGAAAACGGTCTGAGCTTTGGATGTGCTACAGAGATTGAAGTAGAAATGGCTGAATTTATCTGCGAGCGTCTTCCTCACGTTGAGATGGTACGTATGGTGAATTCAGGTACAGAAGCTGTTATGAGTGCTATCCGTACAGCCAGAGGTTATACCGGAAGAGATAAAATCATCAAATTCGCCGGCTGCTATCATGGTCACAGTGATGCTCTGCTGGTAAGTGCCGGATCTGGTGTGATGACAAGTGGTGTTCCGGACAGTGCCGGTGTTCCGAAAGGATGCACACAGGATACAATGACAGCTACTTATAATGATCTTGACAGCGTCAGAACTCTTCTTGAGCAGGCTGAAGGACAGGTTGCAGCAGTAATTGTAGAACCTGTTGCAGCCAATATGGGTGTCGTTCCTCCGAAAAAGGGATTTCTGGAAGGACTTCGTACTCTCTGTGACCAGCATGGTACTTTACTGATCTTTGATGAGGTTATTACCGGATTCCGACTTGCATTTGGCGGAGCAGCAGAATATTTCGGTGTAACACCGGATATGGTTACATATGGTAAGATCATTGGAGCCGGTATGCCGGTTGGCGCATATGGTGGAAGAAAAGAAATCATGGAGATGGTTTCACCGGCGGGTCCGGTATATCAGGCTGGCACGTTGAGTGGTAATCCAATTGCCATGGCAGCAGGCCTCACACAGTTAAAATATTTGTATGCTCATCCGGAAGTATACAGAATCCTTGAGGAA
>CABQJA010000267.1 GCA_902464345.1 uncultured Clostridium sp. | reverse complement strand
ACATTATAATTATCTGCCTAATGTTACTATGACATAATAACTGCCTTTATAATAGCAGTATGCTGCCCCTATTTTAGTCAATGTCTTACTCATCATTTCTTGACGATGTCCTATAGAATTATAAAAATTATTGTACCAAGTTTGCACTTCACCGCTCTGGGACTTTGTAAGCATCTCTAATGTGCTTGAGCCTCTATGAGATAAATCTATTGTAATAGCTTTCGATCTTTCTTCCGCAATTGTCGCCAAAGAATCATCCCATGCAAGTGCATCTAGTCCTTCTGCTTTTCTTCCCGCATTGATTGCATCTGCCAATTCCGGACAAAGAGTCGTCTCTTTTTCTACCCCTGTATCAGATGATGCACTTGCTACCAGACCATCCGATGAACCCGAACTAAATTGACTTTCTATCATGATCTTCGCCTGCTCCTCCGAATAACCCATAGATATCAGGGCATTCAATGCACCTTGAAGGTCTGATGTAGATGCACTGCTTCCAGCACTGGCTGTCTGTGTTTTTACCGGTTTGTCATTTACAATATAGTTATTGGAGCAATAGCCGATCTCATCATTATACCAGATCTGATACCATCCAGTAGAAGCGATTCCCGTAACCGTAACCTCGTCTCCCAAGGAAAGTGAGCCAAGCTGTTCATAGTCTTCGGATGGTCCTTTTCTTACATTTACTGTCTGATTTGCATACATTGGAGTGTCCGTCAATTCCTCTACGGAAAAGCCGTTGATCTTTTCAAAGGTTGCATATGTAAGATCTTCTGCTTCCTCTTCACTGATATCCGCTACTGCAGTTACTTGAACCAGCACTGGTGCAGATTCTTCCTCGTTCTCAGGGTCTGACTCACTTTCCGATTCAGACACCTCAGTTTTCTCATTTTCGGCCGCTTTTTCTACCTCAGTCGATATGCTGATTGCAGCTCCAACAGTCACCTCTGCTCGCTGATCCTCCGGAAGGTCCTCATCCAAGGTCAGGATATAAGTATTATCAGCATCATAAGCTGTATAGGTCCCATCCTCATTTTCTGAAGCTACTACCACCGAATATGATACCGTCTCATACTCTGGTTTCTGCTCCTCCGGCTCTTCTGCCACTTCTTCATTAATTTCACTTTCAATCACCGCTGAATCTGTCTCTTGATTTTTTCCGCATCCGCAAACAACCATTGCCACCGTCAGTGCGATTATTAATTCATTCCATTTCTTTTTTCTCATCGTATTCTCACCTTCTCATTTTTGCTATAATCGTTTTTTCCCATGGGATAACGACTTTTTCACCAAACCACAATAACATTATGGTATAGATGCAAACATAGAGGGGACCATCCAGATTCATGGTCAGTCCAACAATTCCGCAAATAGACGGAACTATTATTTTGGTAATGTACTCACTGCCACATAAATATAATGTATCCTGTCCCACCTTAGCCAACACCTCTACTTCTTGCAGATAATATGCCAGCATAATAATCGCGCCAATCATCAGATACGTTTTCACCAACCGTAGCCCAGAATCTGCTATCATATTGTGGATCGGAATATAAGATAATACATTAATCTGGAAATACATTAGTCCCGCATAAACCAGAAGTCCTACAGCGATTACTGTTTTTATACTTTTCGCAATGCTCCCTGTTTTTTCCAACCATTCTTTCAAATACGGATACGCTAGGAAGCCTATAATGTAAAAATGCATGTAATAACAAGCACTGTCCAGATTGTAATAATATCTTGGACTATCTATTGGTCGCGGAGACATTCCATATTCCGCAAGCAGAAACAGAAAAATCCCCGCTGCCACAAGCCAATACCATTTCTTCATCTTCTTCAGCAATACAAATATTGATTTAACAATGAACAAGCATGACAAAAACCATAAGGATGCAGCCAGATATGTATTGCGAACCAATCCTTTGATAATCAGCTGTCCCCATAAGC
>CABQJA010000266.1 GCA_902464345.1 uncultured Clostridium sp. | reverse complement strand
CGGCAGCTCTGGTTTCATCCTTTGAAATTGCAAATGAAAGAAAATGTTAATCCGTACATTTAATTTCATAATCAATTACAATATTATACGGCACAAAATCAGCCGGATCTCCTCCTGTCAGAATATAGGCCTCATAGTCCTCTTCCGCCTTTTGCTTACTGTCAGCCACCTCCCGGTTGATCATCTTCGCAATCTCACGATTTACCTTGCGTTCCAGATCTGAATGCCCGGTATTATCAATCTGTGGCACTTTTACATTAATATACTTTGACTCATCCTCATACTCATAACTGCGGAATGTAAATATCTGGCACAGTGGCCCTACTACCGGCACATCTTTAATCGTTTCTGCAAACAAAGGCGATGTATTCAGCAACACCACAACTATCAGACAAGCTGCAGCAGCTACACTAATTATACACTTCCAGACATAGGAGGTTCTCCATATCCCCCGTTTCTGCAGACCTTCGTCAATTGCATCCTGTACAACAGAATCCAACTGCTCCGGTATTTCAATCTTTTCATATTCATTCTTATTTATCTTCATCTGTTACCTCCAGATCCAGCTTCATAAGTTTTAATGCTTTATACAATCTTGCTTTTACCGTATTCAGGTTATCTCCGGTTATTTCAGCGATTGTACTAAGCTTCATATCTTCGAAAAAACGCAGGAGCACTACCGTTTTTAACTTCGGTGGCAACTGATCCAGCGCATGATACAGATCCATATATTCAATCTGCTTTTCCATCGCTTCCTCTGACTGTGGCATATTCGATATGCCATCTGTCTCCTCTATATCCGCAACTGCAACCTGCTTTTTTTGCTTCCTTAATGCCATGAGACATTCATTGATCAGAATTCGATATGCCCAGGTTTCAAAATACTCCGGTTTTTTCACCCTTTCACAATTTTGCAAAATCTTAACAACGGTATCATGTACAATATCCAGTGCGTCTGCTTCGTTTTTCATATATGAAAATGCCATTCTGTAAAATTTCTTCTGATTCTCTTCTACGAATTTTATTACCTTTACAGAACTGATTTTTTCGTTCAAGGTCCTGTTCCTCCGTGTAAATCTTATCAGTCTCCACCATTTCCCGTATGCTCTGTCAGATAAGCAAGCCACTTCTGACAATATTCCTGATTCAGATGGATTCCATCCAGTGCCGCATCATCCGGAAGGACTCCGTTTACGGAAACAGCCTCTGCCACGTTCACATAGGTAACCTTCTCTTCTTCTGCCATTTTCTGAAGCAACTCATTATACTGACTGATCTTATCATTCTTTACATAACTGTGTGTATCGGATACTGCCTGACTGACAGGAAGGACCGACTGTACATAAATCTCAGCCTCCGGGTGCGTGGCACGGATATCCTCCAGGATTTTCCTGTAGTCATCAATAAATATATCTGCATTCACCCAGCCGGTCTCATTCACACCAAACATCAGATACACCCGCTTAAACTCAGTTCCTGCAACGGCATCCATGACCGTCATATTCGTGCCGTCCTTTGCAATCACCGGATCCGTATACACCGATGCCACATTCAATCCCTTGCAGGCATAATATTTTGCTTGGATTCCGCTGAGCAGGACAAATCCCTCGGTTCTGGAATCTCCGATAAAGAGGGCGTCCTCAAAGGTGTCCGCTACTGCTTCGGTTGTCTCAGCGGTCTCGGTCACTTCCGGTTCCGTTGACACACGTTCCTGTCCGGTACCTTCCGGATCCGCAGTCTCGGTATCCGATGCGGCAACCGTTTTCTTGTCTTCTGTCTGTGTTGTCGGATCGGCAGCTTCCTTTTCGTTATCCTTCTTATTGGTCGGTCCGGCCTCTGTCGATATATTCTGATTTTCTCCGGGCACAAGGATGCCGATTTCCTTATGATGCATATAAAGAACCCCTGCTCCTGTCAGTATCATGATCATTGTAGGTATCAATATATATAAC
>CABQJA010000265.1 GCA_902464345.1 uncultured Clostridium sp. | reverse complement strand
AAAAGGATATCGATGTGATATCAATATCCTCTCAGTCAGTCGGAATGACGTGATTCGAACACGCGACCTCTTCGTCCCGAACGAAGCGCTCTACCAAGCTGAGCCACATTCCGTAACCAGAGTTAACGGGTCATTCATCCGATAACTCTGATATTATAGCACAGTCCGAATCAAATTGCACGAACTTTTTATAAATTTCTATATTAAATTTTGCTTGATTTTTAAATTTACATATCAAATTTATTTTCCGGGCTTCTTCATACCGATTCTTACAGGCTCTCACCGTTGCTCTCGATCACTTCTTTATACCAGTAACCGGAGTCTTTTATCGTTCTTTCCTGTGTCTGATAATCTACATAGATCAGTCCAAACCGCTTATTGTATCCGAACGCCCACTCGAAGTTATCCATCACAGACCAGTGCATATATCCCTTTAACGGAATACCGTCCTCTGCTGCCCGGCGGAACTCCCGCAGGTATCGTCTCGTATAATCAATTCGATACGGATCATGCACCTTACCATCCAGATGCACCCAATCCATACCGGCCATACCATTCTCAGTGATCATGATCGGCAGACCATAGCGCTCATAAATAAACTTCGGTGACCAATACAGCACCTCCGGTGATACCGGCCAGTCCATAGCGGTATGCGCACGTCCCTGCCACATATTTTCCGGATAAACCTCCTTCTGATTAAAACCACTGGCGGAATAATACACATTCATGCCATAGAAATCTAACGGCTGACTAATCAGCTTCATTTCTTCTTCGCTGTACACCGGCATATCATCCCCGAACAGCTCATAGGCTTCATCCGGATATTTGCCAAGAATGATCGGATCACTCCACCAGGTCAGTCCAAATGTAAATCCCTGCTTATTCATGGAAAATGTCTTCTGCCGTGCTGCCTCAATCGCCTCCGGTGAATCATTTTCCGGAATATAAACCGGTGCGATCGGTGCAAATGAAATCTCTGCCTTTGTCTTTGCATGCTCCCGGATATACTTCACAGCCTTGCCATGTGCCAGAAGGACATTATGTGTCATTGTGATCAAATCCTTGGCAGACATCTGCACAAATGGTGCATGCGAACCGAACTCATATCCACATCCGATAAAGCACTGTGGCTCATTCAGTGTCAGCCAGCAGGATACCCGGTCAGACAATGCATCCACAATCACCTTCGTATACTCTAAGAACCACTCGGAAGACTCCGGATTCATCCAACCACCCTTCTGATACAATGCATACGGATAATCCCAGTGGAAAATAGAAACCAATGGCCGGATTCCGTTGGCCAGCAGCTCATCTACCAGATCCGAATAGAACTGAAGTCCCTTCTCATTGACCTTGCCTGTCCCATCCGGAAGCACCCGGCTCCAGCTGATAGAGAACCGATAACACTTCAGACCCATTTCCTTCATCAGTGCGACATCTTCCTTATATCTGTGATAATGATCACATGCTACATCACCGGTCTCATTAAACAGTACCTTGTTCCGGCCCCGACCGCATACATCCCATACACTCGGTCCTCTGCCGTCTTCATTCCATGCACCTTCTACCTGATATGCGGCACTCGCTGCGCCCCACATAAAATCTTTATTAAATCCCATATCCTGTATCTCCTTTCTGAATTGACTTTTTATCCCCGTAATGACAGAATGCCTGCATACCTGTTCTCATGGCTTCTGTATCTGTTGTTCCCTCAATTTCCTTGATTATAGCAAATGAAAAATTGAAATCATAGGTAAGCTTATGACATGATAATAGGTCAATTTTGACTTTTCGTATAGAAATTGTTTTGCGATAGCATTTTCTTCTGTTATGTCTTATTCCAGATTCAGAGTATAAAAAAAGCGCTCAGCCGTAGGCTAACTACGTCCGAACACCTTTACAGTGCGCCTCCGGGGGCTCGAACCCCGCACACCCTGATTAAGAGTCAGGTGCTCTACCAAATGA
>CABQJA010000264.1 GCA_902464345.1 uncultured Clostridium sp. | reverse complement strand
CTTACTTATAGGCTGGAAACTGAATATTGTAGCATTTATGATGGGATGCGTCTGCGGAAGCATTCTGCATCTGATTATCATGAGGGTAGGTAAACGAGAGCATAAGCTGGCTTTCGGGCCGTATTTGGCACTTGGTATCTATCTTGCCATGATATGTGGTGAACAGCTGGTGAGCTGGTACCTAGGTATTATGGGCTTGTAGCCCTAAATATATTATACACTGATTAGCGAGGGAGGCTACGAAAATGGCAAACAATAAAGTCTTAACCATAGACATTACGAATGAAAGCATTACAATTGTTGAAGTTACAGCTTCACAAAAGAAACAGACGTATATACATAATGCGTTAATTTTTGAAACACCGGAAGGTGGATATGAGGACGGTTATATTCGGGACAAGGATCTGATTGGTTCCACGATCAGAGAACAGTTGGCATCGAATGGAATTACAAATAAAAATGCAATATTTGTTCTGTCTTCAAGTAAAATCGTGAGCAGAGAGGTTGTTATCCCATATATACCGGATAAGAAGATCCCTGCAATTATTAATTCGAATGCATCAGAATATTTTCCTGTTAATATAGAGGATTATGTAATTTCGCATTCTGTACTGGAAACAGTAATCGGTGAGGATGGCGCTAAGAACCGCAGAGTTCTGGTTGTTGCAGTACCACAGCAGATGCTGCAGACATATTATGAGGTGGCAAGCGTTGCCGGATTATCCGTACAGTCTGTAGATTACATAGGTAATGCAATGTTACAGCTGATTAAGACTCAGACCAATGATATTTCAACGACTATGGTTGTTGAGATCGGCGGAGAGGCTACTGTGCTGAACATTGTAAAGGGTGATACACTTCTGTTACAGAGAACCGTACCATATGGTATTAACGCAGTTGTAGCAGAGGTAATGGAAAGCAAAGAAGTGGATGCGGCAACCGCACTCAGCATGCTGCAGACAGATCGTATGATCACGGTAGATTTCGATGATGATCCGATTACCGGAGCATTCCGCTACCTGATCAACAATATCGGTCGAGTTATGGATTACTACGGTTCCAGAAATCCGGATAAGCCGATTGAAGATGTTTATCTGACCGGTGACGGAGCATTGATCCGTGGTATTGATGGTCTGTTCAAGATTCAGTTGAATGTAGCAACAAAGGTTATGGACAGCTTATATAATGTTAAGTTTGATGACAAAATCAATACACAGATTTACAATCCGGTATATCTGATCGGCTCTATCGGTGCGGCTATGGCACCTATGGGATTCCTGTTAAAGGAACAGGCAGCGAAGAAGGCAAGTCAGGGTGCGACAGCGATCTTTGTTGTGATCTTAGTTCTTGCGATTATCGGTACCGGTACCGGCTGTGGTATTGCACTGGTTCAAAAGCAGGCAGCTAAGGCAGCGAAGCAGTCCGTACAGAGACAGATCGATGGCATTAAGGATATTGAGGATATTTATAATGCATATGTACAGAGTGATGCGGATTACAATGATATGTTAACTCTGTATGATTCTACAAAGATTTCCAATGAGTATATGATGCAGTTCTGGAACAAGCTGGAAGAATGCCTGCCGACAAATGTAAATGTTGTCAGCATCGATTCTTCTTCAGAGAGTGTATCAATTGTAATGGACAGTTCAGATTATGATTCGATTGCACGTCTGGTTGTAGATTTAAGAAGTGTTGATTGCATCCAGAATGCATTTATCGCTTCTATTGAGGACAAGTCTGATGACGACGCAGCAGAAGCTGTTTATGAATATACCGTTACCTGCAACTATATTCTTCCGGAATATGAGGCTGCTGCACCATCTGAGGATACAACATCTGCAGATACCAGCACAACGGAAGCAGCAACAGAAGAAGTGCAGTAGGATAGGAGGGAAGAATTATGAATGAAACATATAAGAAGGCATTATTAGCCGTATTAAGTATAGCAATTGTCTTTTTAGGCATCTTCTTTGTTATTCGTCCGGCAAATGAG
>CABQJA010000263.1 GCA_902464345.1 uncultured Clostridium sp. | reverse complement strand
CTTTTATGTCATATATCGTCAGAGAATGGCGGCAGATTAAGAGGTTGTTTCTTAATTTTACTTGAACAATGTGAAAAGATTGTGTAATCTAAGAGGTGCAGAAATCGGGGAAAATCGACAGATGGATTTCTGGAAAAAGAAAGATGGATACGAAAGGACGAGGAAAATGAAAAAGTTTTTAGAAGAATTTAAGAAGTTTATCATGAAAGGAAACGCACTGGATCTGGCTGTTGGTGTGATTATCGGTGGTGCGTTCACATCCATCGTCAATTCACTGAATGCAGATATCATTACTCCGATTCTGGCAATTTTCGGCGGTGTGGATTTTTCAAACCTGACCCTGAAGCTGGGAACCGGCGATCTTGCACCGGTACTTACATATGGTAACTTCCTGACAGCAGTGATCAATTTCCTGATCACGGCATTCGTGATCTTCTGCATGATCAAGATCATCAACGGAATCGGAGATAAGTTCAAGAAGAAGCAGGAAGAGAAGCCGACGACCAAGAAGTGCCCGTATTGCAAGAGTGAGATTGCAATCGAGGCAACCAGATGCCCACACTGTACTTCCATTCTGAAGGCAGCAGAGCAGGCAGAAGCAGCATCCAAATAAGCAGAAAACGGATTAGATTTTATAAAAATGGTCATACTTCAAATGCGGGCCCGAAAGCAGGGCAAGAATTTGAAAGGGAGATCATGATATGAAACATATAGGAAAGATTGCATTGATGGTACTGATATCGCTTGCGTTTGTATTACAGCTGCTGATCAATCAGAGGATAGGACCGGAAGGAAATGTAGTAGAAGCATTCAGCAGTACGGAGCTGATTCCGGTAGAGGCGTGTGTGAGTGCATACGGAGACTTCGGTGACATGGAACTGACGGAGGAGACCAGACAGACCATGCTTAAGAATCTTGCCGGACAGCTGGGAATCACAGATGGTTATGATGTGACTGCGACACAGGGGGATTCTTTTCAGGAATCCACACTGACCAAGGATGGAAAGTATGGTAAGACAGTGCTGCAGATCGTGAGCTTAAAGACCGGTGAGAACGGAGAGACAGAGGGTGCCGGTGGAGCCACAGGATATCAGCAGATGATCTTAAGTGACATTACGGTCTATGATAATCTGGACTATATGATGCAGTGTAAAGAGACGCTGGAGGATATTTACCGGTCAGTCGGTATGACTCCGGAGGTTGGAATTTATGTAAAAGGAAAGACTGCCGGAGCACTTTCCGAGCGGGGACGGCAGAAGATCACAGACAGTATATTTGAACAGCTTCATGCAGAGACCGTGCAGGAGATTCACAATGAAAATTATGACTGCATCTATGGATATACGGAGCAGTTTGAACGTTCCATAAAACAAAACGGCAGGGAGATCAATCTGAATCTCGCGTTTACCTATCAGGAAGAGGAAGATATGACGTATCTTCATCTGGCTGTCCCGTATATCCGGCAGTCGTTCTGATCAGAGCCTAATAGCCGTAGGTTTCTCCGATTAAGATAACGGTGATCCGACCCGGTACTTTCGAATAGCGGGTAATGACCTCCTGGCAGCAGATCGTTTCCGGTGACAGACAGTCACCGCAGATCCCGGTTATGGCACAAGGGGTTTTACAGTTCAGACGAACGGTATTCGGAGGAGTGGCACAGTTTTTAACACGTTTGATGGCCGACTCCACATCCGGACAGACCTTGTTCATTCCGGCGAGGATCAGAACATGAGACGGACCGTGGATCAGACAGGCTACCCGGTTACCCGCACCATCGATATTCACGAGCTGGCCGTCTAAGGTGATGGCATTGGTGCTCATCAGATAATAATCTGCCATGACCGTTCTGGCATAGATTTCCCGGCGTTCCTCCGGCGTCTGCGCGGTGGCACGATCGATCAGGGTATAAGGATGTTCCTTTAAAGCATCCATCAGACCGATTTCGCCAAGGGTCATGGAGCCGCCCCAGCTGATCACGGAGCCTTCCGGCATCAGGGAGAGGGCGA
>CABQJA010000262.1 GCA_902464345.1 uncultured Clostridium sp. | reverse complement strand
CAAAACACCTGTTTTGTAAATCTCCTCTCACCACTGCCCTGTTTTTTGTGGATAACGTGGATAACTTTGTGAATAACCTATTTTATAGGCTTTCTTTTCCCTCTTTATCCACATTCATCCCCGGATTATCCACATTAAAAATCAGCCTTTTGGTATTTCTTCGTACTTTCCATCTAAAAAGTTTGTGCAATCTTCCCTTTTTTGCCGAATAATACTATTTTTCTATTTCCGGTCTTTATCTGACAATTTTCGTACATTATCGCACATTTTATCCCAAATTCAGTTTTTACATTTTAAATGCTATTAAAGCAGGTCATACTGATCGCATTACGCAAAAAAACTGCCGGTAAATCTCATACTGAAATCTACCGACAGTCTGTCTGATTCATTCTTAAATTCTATTCTTCATCCTATGGAAGAATTCTGGTTGCACCACACGGTGTCTGATAATATGCGTTTGATACGATAATACCGGTACGCTCTGTACTTGCATGAACAATCTGTCCATTACCGATATATAAAGCTACGTGACCGATCGTGGAACCGCCGTTGTTATAGAATAACAGGTCGCCCGGCTGTACCTCATAGATACCGATATTCGTTCCGTTATAGATCTGATCTCTGGATGAACGGTTCAGGGAGTATCCGAAGTGTGCGAACACACTCATTGTAAATCCGGAACAGTCCGTACCATTTGTCAGACTGGTTCCACCATATACATATGGGTTACCAACAAACTGTAATGCATAATTTACAACATCTGCTCTTGTACCGCTTACAACACCCGGATCAGCCGGTGCCTGAGGTGCGGATGGTGTAGAAGGTGTCTGTGGCTGTGCTGCCGTCTGCTGTGCCTGACGTGCAAGCTCTGCCTGTCTTGCCTGCTCTGCTTCTTCCTCTTCCTTAGAAATCGCAGTGCCAAGATCATACTCAACATCTATAAACTCGTCGGAAACATATCCTGTGAACTCCTCAGAAATCAAAAGCTTCGTCCATCCGTCTGCGGTCTCTACCACCTCGTAAGACTCACCCTCCGGAATCATAGTCAGACAGGTACTGTCCGCACTTGCCTCTTCACGCACCTTCAATGTCGTGGTATTAACGGTCGCTACCTTATCACAGTTCGCCTCTGCATAATCTCCGGCATCGTCTCCGAATACTACATATTCATTCTTTACATAACCGGTTACGGAGCCTGACTGGATCTTTGTCCAGGTATCACCCTGCTCCAGCACTTCTGCAACCGCTCCATGCGGAAGCTTTCCGACTGCTTCTGAATTCTCATCTGCCTCTGCCCGGATGTTCATGTAATCACTGACATTCGCCATTAATTTATTCTCAAACTGCGGATATCTGGCTGTAGACTCCTGAACCGGTTCTACCGTAGAAGCCTCGGTCGATACCTCAGCCTCTTCCGTTGCCTCTGTGGCAACATCCTGTGAGGTCACATACTGGTCAATTGCTGCATCAATTCCTGCAACTGCAGTATCTCTATATGCATCTGCTGCTTTCGTATCTGTTCCGAATCCCAGCAACATTGCTGTAGCCGCTGTTGCAATTATTGTATTCTTCATTATCTTGCGTATCATTACAAATATTCCTCCTTAATGAACCGCCAATTGTTACAAATCTATTACAAATAATCGAACTAATTATAACAAGCCAACCCATAGAAGTCAACTGATTTTGTCGTTTTTTCACATTCTTGCATTGATTTTTCTTATTTTATTTGCTATGATATAGGTACTAATTGGAGGTGGTGACATGGATATTCCAGCATTATCAATTGCCATGTCCACAGACCGGGTTCAGACAGATTGGAGTCTGGCGCTCATGTCCAAGACTTTGGACACCATGGAAGCGAATGGAGATGCGCTGGCAAAGATTCTGGAGTCCTCTGTTACACCGAATCTGGGACAGAATATTGATATCCGATTGTAGAAAAGGTGCAGTTTTCACTGTACCTTTTCTCATTATCATTCACTCTGCCTTCTATTATATATACTAAAATATATTAAATAC
>CABQJA010000261.1 GCA_902464345.1 uncultured Clostridium sp. | reverse complement strand
CACATATAGTCAATCAGTGATACGATGATCATAGCCGCAAGACCTATCACGACACCAAGAATCTGTTTGTTCTGAAGAGATTCTTTGGCGCTGCCTACGACTAAGATTCCGATAACGGATAGAATTCCTACAAGTGCAACTATTCCAAATTTGTAATTTTTCCAGTTATATGGTTTAGTAAATCTATGTGATCTCACGTTTCTTCTCCTGCTATTTTTATCACTATTTGTGAACGGTTAATTTCTACTTGAAAATCATCTTCTGTAAGTTCCACGTATTTGGAAAGGGTTTGATATAAGTCCCGGCAGATATGATCATAAACGGAAGGCGTACATTGTACCCGATCCGATACGACCAATGCGCGGAGACGGTTCTTTGCAATGGATACGGAAGAGCTTTTCAACATATTCAGGGCCTCCTAATTCTTCTTGAATGCATGTGAGATCCTTGAGAAGAATCCCTTTCCGGTATCAAGATTTATATAAGGAACTTCCAATCCCAGAATACGCTTACAAATATTTAAATATCCTTTTCCTGCCGTTGAATCGAGACCAATTACCGGTTCCCCCTGGTTAGTCCCGATAACAACCTGTTCGTCATCAGGAAGGATTCCGATTAAAGGTACCGAGAGGATTTCGGTGACATCATCAACGGACATCATATCTCCCCGCTTCACCATGTCCATCCGGATGCGGTTGATGATCAGGTCAATTTTACGGATCTGATTCTGTTCCAAAAGTCCAATGATACGGTCAGCATCACGAATGGATGATACTTCCGGAGTTGTAACAACTAATGCACGGTCAGCACCGGCAATGGCATTTTGAAAGCCTTGCTCAATACCGGCCGGACAATCCAAAAGTATGTAGTCAAATTCTTCTTTTAATTCAGAAGTGAGCTTTTTCATCTGTTCCGGTGATACCGCCGACTTGTCTTTTGTCTGGGCGGACGGGAGCAGATATAGATTTTCATATCGGCTGTCACGGATCAATGCCTGTTTCAGGCGGCATCCGCCGGTCACAACATCGACCAGATTATATACGACCAGATTTTCCATGCCCATCACAACATCCAGATTCCGGAGCCCTAGATCAGTATCTATGATCACTACCTTTTTGCCAAGCTTCGATAAACCTGCTCCTACATTTGCAGTTGTAGTCGTCTTTCCAACTCCACCTTTTCCTGATGTAATTACGATAACTTCGCCCATGAATAACTTCCTCCTATAACTGGTTTTACTTTTACTTCTCCTATCCGCAGTTTTTTCGGCTGCATACGGAGAGCTGCAAGGACAACATCTATTCGTCCGGAGGCACCTGCGATCACCGTACCGTATATGGTACCGGTTACAATTACATTTCCTTTGGATGCAACGGTAGCACCTTCTTCGATATCACCTATGATCACAATGCTCTGTTCGGACTCAAGAACCTGCCTTCCTCTTAATGTACCCTTATAGAACTGCCCGTCTTTTTCATGGATGGCTTCAAGGCTTTCGTCCAGCATTTTTTTATGGACTTGTTCTGTAACAGTATTTTTCTCAATGATACAAAGTATTTCGATATTGGCAGCTGATTCAATTTCTCTTGTCAGCTGCCGCTCTTCATCTTCTGTGAAAGAACGGCCTTCATATTCCACAGCCATTTTTGCGTGAGCAAAGAACCTGGAAGCAGATTGGAATTTCTTTTTTACGACTTCCAGAAGTTCCTCGAATGAACTGTCTGAATCAAAATAAATAGTGATGCCGTATTTGTTACTCTTGATGAGCACCTGGTCTTTCACATAGAATCATCCTTTCTTTAATCTCCACCATTTGATCCGGTACCAATATCTGATGCAGATCCCGTGATCAATTCATTTTCCGGTGTGACTTTATAGTAGTACTCCATGACATCATTACCGACTTCAGCTGCAAATGTCGAACTGTAGCCGTTGGCAATACGGATTGCAAATGCAATCTGTGGGCTGTCACTAGGAGCAAATCCTACAAACAGACCGTGGTCTGGATGAGTCTGACTTTGCTGTGC
>CABQJA010000260.1 GCA_902464345.1 uncultured Clostridium sp. | reverse complement strand
CAATTAAATAATATAATCATTGCAATGGACAGATTGAATGTGATCAGCACATCCAAAAGTCCGGAGGACAATGGTACAATCATGAAAATAACAGCAGCCAGTAAGTATATTCCCAGGAAAATACTACTGCTAAATTTCACGTTTTTCATCCTTTACCTCCTGCTTCCTATCCTGCCTTTTTCAGGCTGTATACATACGCCAGAATATCTGCAACTGCTTTATATAATTCCGGCGGAATCTCCTTATCCACATCTACATTATAATACAACATCCGTGCCAGTGCCTTATTTTCTACAATCTCTACACCATGCTCTCTGGCTGCCTCTTTAATCTTATTCGCCAGAAAATCGGTTCCCTTTGCCGTCACAACCGGAGCGGAATTCTTCTCCGAATCATACTTTAAGGCAACCGCAAAATGTGTTGGATTTGTAATGACCACATCGGCCTCCGGAACACTCGCCATCATACGCCGCTGGGATGCCTGTCTCATCTTCTGCTTCTGTTGGCCCTTGATCTGAGGATCTCCTTCTGTATTCTTAAACTCATCCTTTACTTCCTGCTTGGTCATCTTCAGGTCTTTTTTATACTTATATCGCTGATACATATAATCTACGATTCCGATTACCAGCATAACCATGGATATCCGGATTCCCAGTGCCCATACGATATTCATCATCAGCGCCAGTGCCTCCGGTATCGTCATATGATACACCAGATAAAGATCGTTTACATGTGACCGCAACACGGAATATGTAACATATCCAATCAGCAAGATCTGTGCAACGGCTTTTAATAATTCAAATAAAGCTCTGGACGAAAACATCCGCTTGAAACCGCTGATGGGATTTATCTTGCTGAATTTTGGCTGCATCGGCTTCGCTGTGATCTTCCAGGTAAACTGCATCTTGGTCACCAGAAACGCAACCGCAAAGCCCCCGATCAGAAACGGTGCCGTAATGATCAGCGTATCCTTTGAAATCTCATTCAGCAATGTCAGGGCCCGTGGCATATCAAACTGATCCAGCAGGTTTCCATCTAACATCTTCCAGTATTTATCAAATATCTCGATTAATCGGACACCATAAAACCGGACTCCGAACTTCAGGAGCAAAAACAGTGCCAGAATCCCGACTGCATTTACCAGCTCCTTACTTTTTGCAACTGTACCTTCTTTTCTGGACTCTTCAATTTTCTTCGGCGTAGCCTCTTCAGTTTTTTCTCCGCCTGGTCCTTCCTGGGCAAAAAACTGAAGATTATATTCTAATATCATCCTGCAACCTCATATCAGTACATGGTCCGGATCAGACTTCTGACAATATCCGTGGTAATATTATATACGTACTCTGTTATATTCGGTATAAACATCACCGTTGCCACCATTACCAGTAAGCCAAGCAACAGCTTTAATTCAATACCAACCGCAAACATATTCATCTGTGGTGCTGTCTTGGCCAAAATTCCAAGAATAATATTACACAGCATGATCGTAATAAAAATCGGAAGCGCAATCCGAAATGCAATTATAAAATACTGCTGTATAAATGTCAGTGCGACCTCATATGCTGCCTCTCCCTGAAAGATTGCTCCGCCCACCGGTACCACTTTAAAAGAATCACACACTGCCGATATGATAAAGTAATGCATATTGGAGCAAAGCATCACTACCAGCACAAAATAATTGTAAAAATCAGCAGAAATCGTACTGGTCGCATTCATGGTCGGATCAAACTCCGTTACCATGGTCAGACCGATCTCCCGGTCTATAAACATACCACTTAAATTGATAATCGTCATACAAAGCGACGATGCCAGACCAATGGACATCCCCATGACTAATTCCTTGAGCAACAGTAACGTGAATCCAAACAGGGTCGTATAATTTAACGGCGTATACTCTGTGACCGACGCTACTATCAGTGCCACGCACAGTCCAAATCCGATCCGGACCTTTCGCGGAACGCCTTTGGTTCCATAAATCGGAGCCAGACTGACCACTCCTGCAATTCTTGCAAAGATCAGCAGATAAAACTCCAAATGGTAAATTGAGAAACTGGTCGAAAGCATGCCTTACCTCACATAT
>CABQJA010000259.1 GCA_902464345.1 uncultured Clostridium sp. | reverse complement strand
GAACTGATGAAGATCCTGCGAACTGTGCATCTGAATGCATACGTCCTAATGTATCGGTCATACCATAAGAAGCAGGACCTGCTGCCATGTTATCCGGATGAAGTGTACGGCCTGTACCACCGCCGGATGCTACAGAGAAGTACTTCTTACCCTGCTCTAAGCATTCCTTCTTGTAGGTACCTGCAACCGGATGCTGGAATCTTGTAGGGTTGGTTGAGTTACCGGTAATTGATACGTCAACGCCTTCCTTATGCATGATAGCAACACCTTCAGGTACAGAGTTTGCACCATAGCAGTTAACCTTTGCACGAAGTCCTTCTGAGTAAGACTTACGGAATACTTCCTTAACTTCGTTTGTATATGGATCATATTCGGTCTCAACAAATGTGAAGCCGTTGATACGTGAAATAATCTGAGCTGCGTCCTTACCAAGACCGTTTAAGATAACTCTTAAAGGCTCTTTACGAACACGGTTAGCCTTCTCAGCGATACCAATAGCACCTTCTGCTGCTGCGAATGACTCATGACCTGCTAAGAAGCAGAAGCACTTGGTCTCTTCTTCCAGAAGCATCTTACCTAAGTTACCATGTCCTAAACCTACCTTACGGGTATCTGCTACGGAACCCGGAATACAGAATGCCTGTAAACCTTCACCGATCGCTGCAGCTGCATCTGCTGCTCTTCTGCAGTTCTTCTTAATAGCGATAGCAGCACCTACTGTATATGCCCAGCAAGCATTCTCGAAACAGATCGGCTGAATCTTCTTAACCTGATCGTATACATTTAAGCCGGCATCCTTAGTAATCTTCTCTGCCTCTTCGATAGATGAGATACCATAGCTGTTTAATACTGCATTAATTTTATCAATTCTTCTCTCATATGATTCAAATAAAGCCATTTTCGTTACCTCCTTCTATTATTTAGCCAGTTCTTTATCTGTTCTAGGATCAATGATCTTAACAGCGTCATCTACACGACCGTACTGTCCGCAAGACTTCTCATATGCTGTGTTAGGGTCATCACCCTTCTTGATAAAGTCTGTCATCTTACCAAGGTTTACGAATTTATAGCCAATGATCAAATCATCTGCATCCAAAGCAATACCGGTTACATAACCTTCTGCCATCTCCAGGTAACGAGGACCCTTCTTTAATGTACCGTACATAGTACCAACCTGTGAACGAAGACCCTTACCTAAATCCTCCAGACCAGCACCGATTGGAAGACCTTCCTCTGAGAATGCACTCTGAGAACGACCATATACGATCTGTAAGAATAACTCTCTCATAGCTGTGTTGATAGCATCACAAACAAGGTCTGTATTCAATGCTTCCATAACAGTTAAGCCCGGCAGGATCTCTGCTGCCATAGCTGCTGAATGAGTCATACCTGAGCAACCGATGGTCTCAACCAATGCTTCCTGAATAATACCTTCCTTAACGTTCAGAGTCAGCTTACAAGCACCCTGCTGTGGTGCACACCAGCCAACACCATGTGTTAAACCGGAGATATCCTTAACTTCCTTTGCCTGAACCCACTTAGCTTCTTCCGGAATCGGTGCACATCCATGATGAACACCCTGAGCAACTGGGCACATGTTTTCTACTTCCTGTGAATAAATCATGTTGAAACTCCTTTCAATTGTAAAAATTTACATCAGACGGCTCTGGATCCGCCTGATTGTAGGAATCCCTGGAATCAAGACCCCATTTGGTTATATTTTCGCATAAATCGGCAAAATAGTCTAGGACTTTTTTGCATTTTTTTCTCATTTCCTGTGTTATAA
Organism: uncultured Clostridium sp.; assembly: GCA_902464345.1. Taxonomy (GTDB): domain Bacteria; phylum Bacillota; class Clostridia; order Lachnospirales; family Lachnospiraceae; genus CAG-632. The sequence continues at coordinate 315 of CABQJA010000259.1, read as the reverse complement.
TAACGATTATGAATGTGAATGCGAGGTGCTGACTTTATGAAATATGTTGATTTACATGTTCACTCCACTGCATCGGACGGCACACTGTCTCCGACTGAGGTGGTGGAACTTGCCCTGAAAAAGGATCTGGCGGCAATTGCCCTCTCCGATCACGATACGGTCAAAGGTGTCCCGGAGGCCGTAAAGGCCGCAGAAGGAACCTCTCTGGAGGTAATTCCCGCTACAGAGCTTTCCTGCTATTATAATAAGATTGAGATTCACGTAGTCGGATTGTTTGTCGATTATCGGAATCCGGACTTTCTGGCAGAGCTGGAC
>CABQJA010000258.1 GCA_902464345.1 uncultured Clostridium sp. | reverse complement strand
ATACAACGGTATCTGCACATTTGCAAAATACGAGCTTTGCGGATCTTTCTGACAAGTCCCGATATCAGAGATTGCTGCCGTATGGATAACCACATCTGCTTCACTTTCTTCCACTATTTTCTTGATCATGTCCTGCGTTGCACTCCGAAGAGATGGTGCAGCGATTGCATCTGTGTACGATGCCTTAAGTTTATGTCCTACGAATCCTGTTGTTCCTGTAATCAATATCCTCATTTATATCCCTTTCCTGGACAGACATAAATAATCTTTCCTTCCGGCGCTGCCGATTTGCCCGGATCACCGTTTCAGAATCCCCGTATAATTATGCAAAATATCGTCCGGCTGCATGGCATCCGATACCATAGAAATTTCCAGTTTATAGGCAACATCTTCATCGCCGACCTTTCCATCCACCGGCGTGTACCTGTCAAAATATACATTTTTCTTCTTCTCGGTTGTGATAATCAGACTCACATATTCATCCGTTGTCACCAATTTATAATAGACGGTTTCACCCGGAAATGATTCTTTTGCTCTGTTTACCATGTCTGCAAAATTATAATATTCTGACTGATCCCCCAACGGCTCCACCTCACCATCGATTGCCGACTGAAGTTCCTCTAAAACCTTTACCGCTCTCGCTTCATTTTTCTTGTTATCCACGGCCGTCTGCACACTGACGATCAACGTTATTGCAAGAATTATAGCCGCCATGATCAGGATACTTATACCGACAGTAATCACCATAGTCCGTCTCTTTTGCTTTCGTTCCTCAACCGTCAGATGAGTAGCCGCAAACTGACGTGCAAATTCATAAGGGTTATCATTTCCATAAGAAATAAATGCATCCACTGTATCGCAATCTGGATACCTTTGATACACTTTATAATCTGAGCAGAATTTTTCCATTCTGTAATAAAAAGGCGTAAACCATCCCGTATAAATACGTCTCCTTATGAAAAAAATAGCAAGTCCCACCACAATGATCCCCAGATAACCTGTTATCATAAATGCATCATAAATACATTCGATGTGAGATGCCTTTTTCTCCGGAAGCACCGTTAACAGACGATATACATTACTCTCCTCATCCCTTGACCAGTATGTATTCAACCTGTCCCCATATGTATAACCCGTCGGATCAATACCGAGATCCGTCAGATTATAGATGATATGTTCCCCTTCATTGGGATCCTTAACCGACGCATTCATGCCGTCTTCCTGGACAACTGCTGTGACTGTTCTCTTTCCCATCAACCGATAACCGGTCACGCTCTCAAAAGGATCATATCTACCGACTCCAAAGATCCAGATGCAGGAGCAAATAAAGTATAATACCACAAATCGAATCAGACTGCTCCAGACATTATACTTCAGAGATTTCTCAAGCTTCTCTTTTTCCTGCGCTGGTATACCCGGCACTGTAATATACCATGATGCAATTTCTTCCCGTTTTAATTCCTTTTCCTCTACCTGCCACATGTGAAATACGGCATTGGCTGCTGTTCCAATGTTCATAAACTGCTCTTCTCTCTTATTAAAATTCATCTATGCCAGATTAATTTCTCCGCTGATACTCTTAATATTTTTTATCCGTTACTTTTAAAAATAGCCTGCTTTTATTTTAGTTTGGACAAAAGGCATACTGTCTCGACATGGCTCAACAGGTCCGGATTGATGTCGGTCATCGGGAACCTTGTCCGTTCTTCCTACAAAGAACAGGTCAACGGCTTTTTTAGGCCCAACTGATGGCCTGGTTTCCATGCACTCGACCTTATTATGCTGGAAAACTGGGATTAAAACAGAAAAGCAATTCTATTACTTCTTCGCATTATCTTCCAATTCCAACATGTATTTATCAAAGTCGGACATAAACAGCCTGTCCTGAATGACACGATACTTTTCAAATTCAGTCTCAGCTTTCGCCTTGGCAATCTCTGCTGTGATCTTGCCTGCGTCCTGAAGAACCTCTCTGTCATCTGCCATCAGGAATAAATCCAGACGCTTTGACCAGTCCTCCATTGTCATCGGGATGTGACGCTCTGCACGGTCCTCTGCCAGATCCAGATACGCCGAAACGATACGCTCTAATGAATGCATTTCCTGCT
>CABQJA010000257.1 GCA_902464345.1 uncultured Clostridium sp. | reverse complement strand
TATTCACAAATCTTATATCAGTTTTTAACGTTTACACAAAACTTGAAACGGTCTCTGGACGAATGATCCATAGCTTTTTGTCTTGTACTTATCTATACGCATGCTTTATGCATATCTGTATGAATTAGTATTCCAGTGCTTTTTCCTCGCCGGTCATTACACGGAGAGCACCCTGAGCCAGAGCCAGAAGCTCGTCCTCACCAGGATATACGGTAACACCACTGATCCAGTTAACCTTTGCGGTCATTGCATCAACGGTCTCCTGACCATAAGCAATACCACCGGTCAGAATGATCTGGTCAACCTTGCCCTCTAATACAACAGCCATTGCACCGATTTCCTTGCAAAGCTGATAATGGAAGGCATCCTCAACCAGCTGTGCGGTCTCATTGCCCTCATGAGCAAGCTTGATAACATCACGCATGTCATTGGTTCCCAGATATGCATTGAAACCACCGTTACCGCTGATCATCTTCTTAACCTCAGCCTCTGTATACTTTCCGGAGAAGCAAAGCTTTGCAAGTGCTCCGGATGGAAGACCACCAGTACGCTCCGGAGAGAAAGGACCATCACCATCTAAGGCGTTGGCAACATCGATAACCTTACCGTTCTTGTGAGCACCGACCGATACACCACCACCCATATGAACTACGATCAGGTTAAGATCTTCGTAATTCTTTCCGACTTCCTTGGCATAACGCTTGGCAACTGCCTTCTGGTTAAGGGCATGGAAGATAGAGATTCTCGGAATGGCCGGATGACCGGAGATTCTTGCTACAGGAGCCAGCTCATCAACAACAACCGGGTCAACGATATAGGATGGAATATTGCCGCCGATCTCAGCAGCAATTTCCTTTGCAAGAATACCGCCAAGGTTGGATGCATGCTGTCCCTGTTTACCAATCTTTAAATCCTCGATCAATGCATCAGAGGTAGCATAGGTACCGCCTGGAATTGGCTTCAGTAATCCGCCACGACCGACTACAACATCGATGGAAGAGAGGTCAACCTCTTTCTCCTTCAATGCATTTAAAATCACTTCTTTACGGAAATCCTTCTGATCAATGATAGAAGCATACTGTGCGATTTCCTCTGTAGAATGACGCAGGGTTGTTTCCATTACCTGTGTCTCATCTTCGAATACACCAATCTTGGTAGAAGTAGAACCGGGATTGATAATTAAAATCTTATATGACATAAAACAAATCCTCCTTATTTCGGATATTACTGCTTATTTTTCATAGCTTCTGCAACAACAGCAGCCAGAGCAATCGAATTTACCTTAACTTCAAATGTATCGGAACGGGATGTCAGGATAACAGGTGCCTTGGTACCGGTCAGGATATTACCGTTCTTAACCTTGCAGGTATGAACCAGACATTTGTAAGTGATATTTCCGGCATGGATATCCGGGAATAAGAAGACATCCGCATCTCCAACGATCTTTCTGCCTTCGGCACCCTTATGCTTTGCAGCTTCAGGATCCAGTGCAAGGTCGAAAGAAAGAGGGCCGTCAACGATACAGCCTGTGATCTTGCCTTCTTCGTTCATCTTAGTCAGCTCTGCAGCTTCTACGGTTACAGGCATCTTAGGGTTTACAACCTCAACGGCTGCCAGAGGAGCAACCTTAGGGTTCGGAATACCGCAGGCATGAACAACTTCAACGGTATTGTTAATGATTCCAACCTTGTCTTCCAGAGATGGATATGGAATAAATGCAACATCTGTTAAGAATAACAGACGGTCATAGCCAGGAACCTCAAATACACATACATGGGATAACGGCTTGCCGGTACGAAGACCAACTTCCTTATTTAATACGCTCTTTAAGAAATCCTTGGTCTCAATCAGACCCTTCATGTACATATCAGCTTCACCATTGTGAACCAGCTCTACAGCCTTGGTTGCAGCTTCAATCGGGTCCTTGATATCAATGATCTCATAATCGGTAAGATCCATGTTCATGCCGGCAGCAATTTCACGAATCTTATCAGCGTCACCTACCAGAATAGAATCTGCAATGTTACGTTCCTTTGCGGCACGAACAGCTTCCAGTACTGCGTCGTCCTGTGCAACAGCAACGGAAAGCTTCTTCTTGGAGCATTCGGAAACCTTGGAAATTAAGTCATCAAACGTCTTGATC
>CABQJA010000256.1 GCA_902464345.1 uncultured Clostridium sp. | reverse complement strand
CGTATACAAATCGGGAAATATATATTAGAATAAGAGAGGAATTATTTCCAGGGAGGAAGTTATATGAATATTAAGGCGAATTTCAGCCAATTGTCAGTAACAGAGAAGATCTTTCGATATACATTTTCAACGAAACCGGCTTTGAACCTGGGTGCACTGTTCAGTGATGGTACGGAGTTTTATCATTCTCCGGAGGAACCGCTGATCGGGGATGATCTGCGTATCCGTTTCCGAACAGGAATGGACAATGTGGAGCAGGTATTTCTGGTATGGAATCAGGAACGTCATGAGATGAAAAAGGAATTTTCTGATCAGATGTTTGATTATTATGAGTATACGGTTCAGGAGCTGCCGGATCAGCTGTGCGACTATTATTTTGAGATCAGAGTCGGACGGATTACCTGTTTTTATAATAAAATCGGAGCAGCGAAGGAATTAAATGCATATTACAATTTCCAGGTTGCACCGGGATTTGTAACGCCTGAATGGGCAAAGGGTGCAGTCTTTTATCAGATTTTTGTGGAGCGTTTCTGCAATGGAGACGAGAGCAATGATGTGTTAGATAATGAGTACAGTTACATTGGTGACGGAACGAAACGGATCACGGACTGGGGAAAATATCCGGATGCGATGGATGTGCGTTGTTTCTATGGCGGTGATCTGCAGGGTGTTATGAATAAGCTGGATTACCTGCAGGATCTGGGTGTGGATGTTATTTATCTGAATCCGATCTTTGTATCGCCGTCAAATCATAAGTATGACAGTCAGGATTACGATTATGTAGACCCTCACTTCGGAAGGATCGTTAAGGATGAAGGAGAGTGCTTAAGCTATGGTCAGGCACCGAATAAAGAGGCGAGCCGTTATATTACAAGGGTAACCAGCAAGGAGAATCTGGAGGCCAGCAATCAGCTTTTTATTGAACTGGTAGAGGAAGTGCATAAGCGTGGCATGAAGATCATTCTGGATGGTGTGTTTAATCATTGCGGTTCCTTTAATAAATGGTTGGACCGTGAGTGCATTTACGAGAATCAGGAAGGCTATGAAAAGGGTGCCTATATTGATGCGGACAGTCCGTATCGCAGCTTTTTCAAGTTCCATGATGAGTATCAGTGGCCTTATAACGGTACCTATGACGGATGGTGGGGGCATGACACCCTGCCGAAGCTGAATTACGAGGATTCGCCAAAGTTATATGAGTATATTATGAATATTGCAAAGAAATGGGTATCGCCTCCGTTTAATGCGGATGGATGGCGTCTGGATGTGGCAGCCGATCTGGGTCACAGTCCAGAGTATAACCATAAGTTTTGGAGAGATTTCCGGAAGACGGTGAAGGAGGCAAATCCGAATGCGATTATATTAGCGGAGCATTACGGAGATCCGAAGGAATGGCTGCTGGGAGACCAGTGGGACACCGTTATGAATTACGATGCCTTTATGGAGCCGATTACCTGGTTCCTGACCGGTGTGGAGAAGCACAGTGATGAGTTCCGTGGTGATCTGCTGGGTAATCCGGATGCATTTATCGGAGCACTCAGACATCATATGTCGCGGTTCCACCATCAGTCACTTTATATTGCCATGAATGAGCTGTCGAATCATGATCATTCGAGATTTCTGACCAGAACGAACCGTATGGTAGGCAGAACGCATACATTGGGACCGGAGGCAGCCAGCCAGAATATTAATAAAGGGGTATTCCGGGAGGCTGTTGTATTTCAGATGACCTGGCCGGGTGCACCAACGATTTATTACGGAGACGAGGCGGGGGTCTGTGGATGGACAGATCCGGATAACCGGCGGACGTATCCATGGGGACATGAGGATCAGGAGCTGATACAGTTCCATAAGGATATTATACGGATTCATAAGGAAAATTCTGCACTTATGAAGGGTTCTTACCGGTTTTTGTACGGAGCCTATAAGGTAGTGGCATACGGGCGGTTTGATGAGAATAATAAGGTGATCGTGATCTTAAATATAAATTACGAGGATATGGATCTGAAGTTCAGTGTGGCAGAGCTTGGTATTCCGAACAATACAGTGCTGACGCAGGTAATGCTGACAACCGAGGAAGGCTATCTGCTGGATCCGATTGCGTATCGTGTGACGGATAACCGGTTGTTTATCCGTGTTCCGAAGATATCTGCAACGGTGCTGCGGGTGAATCTGTAGAT
>CABQJA010000255.1 GCA_902464345.1 uncultured Clostridium sp. | reverse complement strand
ATCAGGATATCCGGAATTTATAAAGATAAAATAAATAAAGTATAAATTATTAGCCCTCATGATAAATGAGTGCTAATTTTCTATTGACAAGCTATTTTCAAGTGACTATTATAGTAGTTAGTTTCTGTATCGCATAAGCTGCGATACACAGTATAAAACAGAAAAGGAAAGAATAAGTAATTATATTTAAGGAGATGTTGGAAATGGCAGCAAAGCAAGGTAGTTTAACAATTAACAGTGAGAATATTTTCCCGATTATCAAGAAGTGGTTATATTCCGATCATGACATATTCTTCCGGGAATTGATTTCCAATGGCTGTGATGCCGTTACGAAATTAAAGAAGTTATCCATGGTAGGTGAATTTGAGGAGCCGGAGGATAATCATTACCGGGTAGATGTAATCGTCAGTCCGGAGAACAAGACGATTCAGTTCATTGATAACGGTCTGGGTATGACAGAGGATGAGGTAAATGAGTACATCTGTCAGATCGCATTCTCAGGAGCCGCAGACTTCCTGGAGAAGTATAAGGATAAGGCGAATGATGACCAGATTATCGGACATTTCGGATTAGGCTTCTATTCTGCATTTATGGTAGCAGATAAGGTGACAATTGAGACCCTGTCTTATAAAGAAGGAGCAGAGCCTGTTTACTGGGAGTGTGATAATGGTACCGAATACACGATTTCCAAGGGTGACAAGACGGATCGTGGTACGGTGATCACATTGTATCTGAATGAGGACAGCTATGAGTTTGCCAATGAATACCGGGCAAAGGAGGTTATTCAGAAGTACTGTTCCTTCATGCCGATCGAGATTTATTTTACCAATGCGGATGCACCGGAAGAGACTGAGGAACCGGAGGAGAAGCCGGAGGTAGTAGATGAGAACGGTGAGACCGTTGAGACAGACAGCACAGAGAATGCGGAGACAGAGGATAGCACGGAAGAGCCGGCAGATGATGCATTGACAGAAGGCACAGAGAAGGCGGAACCGGAAGCCAAGAAGCCGGAGAAGAAGCAGCCGAAGCCGATCAATGATACAACACCATTGTGGACAAAGCATCCGAATGACTGTACCGAAGAGGAATATAAGGAGTTCTACCGGAAGGTATTCATGGATTACAGAGAGCCATTGTTCTGGATCCACCTGAACATGGACTATCCATTTAACTTAAAGGGTATCCTGTACTTCCCGAAGATCAATCTGGAAGTAGAGAATGCGGAAGGTAAGATCAAGTTATATAACAATCAGGTATTCGTTGCAGATAATATTAAAGAGGTAATTCCGGAGTTCCTGTTGCTCTTAAAGGGTGTCATTGATTGTCCGGATCTGCCGTTGAATGTATCCAGAAGTGCATTGCAGAATGATGGATTTGTAAAGAAGATCTCAGATTATATTACCAAGAAGGTCGCAGATAAGTTATCCGGTATGTGCAAGACCGATAAGGAAAATTATGAGAAGTACTGGGATGACATCAGTCCGTTTATTAAGTACGGATGCCTGCGGGATGACAAGTTCAATGAGAAGATGACCGATTACATTATCTTCAAGAATCTGGATGACAAGTATGTAACCCTGCCGGAATATCTGGAGGCTGCAAAGGAAAAGCATGAGAATCAGGTATTCTATGTAACAAATACCAAGGAACAGTCCCAGTATATCAACATGTTTAAGGAGGAGGGCATGGATGCAATCCTTCTGACCAGCAACATTGATACACCGTTTATTACACATCTGGAGCAGAAGAACCAGAATGTACATTTCCTGCGGATCGATTCCGAGCTGTCGAATAATTTTGTGGCTGATACCGAGGAAGATGAAGAGACCGCAAAGGCGAATGCAGAGAAACTGACGGAGACCTTCCGGAAGGCACTGGGAAATGACAAGCTGGAGGTAAAGGTACAGCATCTGAAGAATGCCAATGTATCATCCATGATCACAGAGTCCGAGGACAGCCGGAGAATGCAGGATATGATGAAGATGTACAATATGGGTGGATTTGATCCGACTATGTTTGGCGGAGCCAGTGGCATCACGCTGATCCTGAATGCAAATAATGCACTGGTACAGTATGTACTGGAGCATGAGGATGGCGAAAATACCAATACCATCTGTGAGCAGTTATACGATCTGGCAATGCTGGCACATAAGCCGCTGGAGCCGGAAGCAATGACGAAATTTATTGCACGCAGCAACGAAATTCTTGG
>CABQJA010000254.1 GCA_902464345.1 uncultured Clostridium sp. | reverse complement strand
TCGCCATCAACGGTTTACGGATTTTAAATGCCAGGCAAACTAATGCGCCTATAGAAACTACAATTAATGCACCAGAAATGAAAAACAGGCTCCTCAGCATATCGGAAATCGCATCCTTTACCGACGCTTCCTTTTCGCCGGAAAATGCCATTCCCAAAACTTCTCCATTATCCGAATATACCGGTTTATAATATACATAATATTTTTCGCCTTGAATATCTACGCCGTCAGTTTTATAATCATTCCCCGCTTTTACTGTTTCCCAAATAGCAGGATCTGCCTTTGTCCCTTCTATTCTTTTTCCACTTTCATCAGCAATGGATGTAATGTATCTCTCATCTTTCAGAAATAATGTCTGTTCAATATGTTCATCCTGCAACGAATCAATAAAATCATAGCTTACCTCATCCCTTGCAAGAATATCTTCCCGGATATCCCATGCAAAATACTGCTCCACCGATGTTGAACAAGCCTTTAATCGAAGGTATGTGCTATCTATCAGCTCGCTTCTCATTCTCCCGGCAGCATACAATGTCAATACAATAATTGCCGCAATTAACGGAATACACCCTATCATCAGAATCACTTGTTGATATTTAATCTTTCTTTTCATTCCTATTCTCCCTCTTCATCCTATTACCGGGCAAAAGCCTTCTATTTTACTTTTTCCTTCCGAACAGCCCTTTTTTCTCATATGGCTTTGACGAAACTTCTGTCACCTCATATCCGGTTGCTCCAATCGCAGAACGCAGCTTTTCTTCATCCAGCTCCTGTTCGGAAAGAACCACCATCTCGCCCTTTTTATGAGAGCTTGTCACCTTTTTGATCTGAAAATTCTGACGAACCACATCATTCACATGAGACTCACACATACCACACGCCATTCCGTTAATTGATACGGTTGTTTCTATCATGACACTTTCCTCCATTCTTTATCATCTTTGTACTATTTATGGCATAGTACATATATAGCAAAAGAGCATGTAGCTTAATACATGCTCTCTATTATATCATATTATTTCTCTTTACGCCAGTGTTCCACCCAATGCTTTTAATTCATCTACAACATCATCACTCGGTGCGCCACAGCAGATTACGCTGTCGCATGCAAGCATGGCACCGTCACCCTGGCAGGTCTCCTCCCAGTTCCGCATCCATTCGCCATCGCCCCAGCCATAGGAACCAAACAGCGCGATCTTCTTACCGTTTAAGCCGCCTTCACATGCCATGAACATTGGCTCGAACTCTGTCTCCTCTAACTGCTCTGCACCCATGGATGGACAGCCAAACGCAATCGCATCATAGTCACTCACCTTCGCCGGATCAAATTCCGCGCTGGTGAATACCTCTACCTCTGCTCCGCCGGCCTTAGCTCCGTCCTCAACGGCTGCTGCCATGGCTGCTGTGTTTCCTGTGCCGCTCCAATATACAATCGCAACTTTACTCATAAGATGTTACCAACCTTTCTTTTATTATGTTTTATCTATGAACAACTCACCACGAGCCGATCAATCGAATGATATCTGCGGAACGCTTCATAATATCTACGTGTGCATTCCTGATACTGACGATAGGTACGTTTCGCATGCTCCACATCCCCATATGCCTGCCAGATCCCTGTGTATTTCGCTTTACTTCCACCCAGTGTCATAAAGCCCCGGACATCCTCCGGCGGGTATCCGAGAAACAGTCCGATCTCATGTGGAAACTCTTCCTCCTGATTCAGCCGATGCACCAGTTCTACCACGCACCGATCCGGATTTCCGACCGGATAATCCATCTCACCTAAAATTTTCCGCGCCTCCTGATGTTTCAGATCTGCTGCCAGCCGTTCCGGCCGGTACATATATACCAGAATCCGATCCTTCATATATTTCATTGGGAGAATACGGATTCCGCGCGGTCCAAACCGTCGGTTCATCTGCCGGATCGTATCCGTAAGAGTTCTGCGATCCTCCAGTGGACAGGTAAACAGACTGCCTGTTTTCAGTCCTGCCATTGTCGGAGAGCACTGTATCACCAATAGTTCTTCCTGCATGTTCCTGTCCTCCTTATATTTTGAGTTAGTTTATTCATATTTTAATTAGTTTTAACTAACTTTAATAAAAGTATAGCATTGCCAGCAGGAATCTGTCAATGCTATTTCTGTCTTTCTATTCGCTTTTCTTTATTTCCGTTTGAAAAGATTTATCAATTATACTTATAAAAGCC
>CABQJA010000253.1 GCA_902464345.1 uncultured Clostridium sp. | reverse complement strand
CATGAGTGCTAATAATTTATACTTTATTTATTTTATCTTTATAAATTCCGGATATCCTGATCCGAAACTGCCTCCGGGCTCTCAACCGCTTCCGTCGCTGCGATTCCCAACCGCTGCATCTGTGCCTCCCAGGCGGCCTCCCGTGCCTGCTGCTTCTGCTGCCGCTGCATCTCTTCCTGACTTTGGGCCGCTGCTTTCTCCTGCCGTTTCTGCTCGTCAACCAGCTTGAAATCCGATAACTGCAGCCAGTCCAGAAGTCGCTGCCACTGATTCTGATATTCGGTACTGATGATCAATTCCACCTGATTATCCGCTGTCCGTATCTTCGTAAAACGGAATGTTTTCTGCATGTACAGGGTATCATGATGGATATTTAATTCCGACAACGGAATCTCCATCTTCTTCCGGAACGGTTTCAACCGTACGATATATGGTTCTTTATCCTTCATTACCAGCCAGAGCAGCTCCCGCTTCCGGATCTTTCTCGTCCGGTTCATGGAAAATACCGGTATTGCAAGCTCCGTATACGGATATAGCTTATGTCCTCTGCGTGGGAACTTCTTATGTACCAGCGGCGACATCTCATCCTTGTGCCAGATCTTCTTCCATAATGGCTTCACATAAATGTACATATAATAAGTAGATACCGTCGACAGCTTACCGAACAACAGAATTCCCGCAATCATTAATATCACACTGACTGCCACACTGATATACGGACTGAAGATCTGTAACAGAATCAGAATCATATGTAACACGCCCTTTACGGTCTCAATTATGACATTCATGCCCTTTACCGGAATGACGGCACCGATCAGCTCTACCGCATCAATGCAACCGTAAATGCAGACATATACAATGGCAGTAAAGATAGCAGACAGGATCGCCACGATCAGTGTCACCGCATAGGTAAACGGCGAAACATACTGGATATTGACATCCTGTGTAGCTGCGACTACCTGCGTCGTTGCCAGTGGCAGAAGCGAAAGCCCTACCGTAACGATCATACCACCCCACTGCTCAATATTATCCAGGGTTGCCTTTGAAAACATCTTGGATGCGGATGTGGAATGAATCACATACATGGCAATTGCAACAATCGTCAGGATCACAGCTGCCGTCGGATTGGCAATCGGCAGATCCGATATCGTCTTAACGATCGGGATCCCGTTCAGAAACTCTCCGGCCCGGATCAGCCAGTCCGCCTCCGGGAAATAAACTTCTGCCCGCTCCACCATTCCGAGAATGGACAATGCTGCCAGGGTTGCTGTCGGATTGACCGATGCTGTAACCGTTGTAGAAAATACTCCCGCATATGTCTCCAGATTTTCTCCAAGTGTCGTATTTACTGCGATCTCCGCATCTGATGCCGAATGTACAATGCTCCCCCGAAACTGCAGAACCGCCGTCGTTATCATCACCGTTAATATGGTAATAAACATCAGAATCTGTTTTCGATTCCACTGATACCATTCTTTTCCATTCATATAATCGCTCTCCTCTCCTAAAACAATGCCTTTCGTGCTTCAAATTGCCGGTAGAAATCCTGATCCGGCTGATATGGTGTGAAATAGAATACGGTAAGAATCCGAAGGTTCTGCTGCCGGAGTTCCTCTCCCTGCAGCAGACCTTTTTTTATCTGTGTCTGATATTCCTTCAGAAAATTATGCCACTCCAGAATAAAGGCCTCATACCGGCTTAAATCCGGCGTATCCAGCCATTGCTTTATCTTTACCTTTGTTTTATGCTGTGCCTGACATTCATGTACCTGAAGGAAATATCGGAATCCATCCTCTTCATACAATCTACCAAGCGGAAATAACCGACAGATGCCCGGACGGAATGCGTGGATCGTACATCTTCCCTGTTCATTCAGATAGGCACATGCCTCTTCTTTCCCCTGCATCTTAAGATTCGGCAGGATCACACCGTCCACCACCTGAAGCTCCACCGACTGTGCCATCAGTTCCTCCATCTTTACCTGAAGTCCCACCGACATCCGGTAAATATCATACGGATCCAGTACAATAGACTCTCCCATGCCATGACAGCAGGCAGAACACCCCTGGCAATCATTGCAGCCTACCTTTACCATATCATTTTTTGTATATAATCTGCCGTCTGTCCGCTCCGCCATATCCCAGTTTCGTTCCATATCCTCTGTTTCCTTCCTTTTTCTTGCATTCACAAAAATCAAACCATGTTTTTTCACATTATTC
>CABQJA010000252.1 GCA_902464345.1 uncultured Clostridium sp. | reverse complement strand
CCAGTATAGAAAGCCTGTTCAAAGGATTCCGTGGTTAGCAGTCCATATAAGAAGCCGGCAACCATGGAATCTCCGGCACCTACGGAATTGATCACAGTTCCGTCCGGAGCTGGACTCTCATAGGTGTTGCCATCCTCAGCAGCGAGAACAGCACCGGCACCTGCCATAGAGACCAGGACGTTTCGAGCGCCACGTTCTTGCAATTTCTTTGCATAACGCAGGACCTCCTGCTTGTCCCAGAGTTCTTCCAGACCAAACAATTCTGCCAGTTCAAAGTTATTTGGCTTGATCAAAAACGGTCGAAGCTCCAAAACATTCTCCAGCAGATCTTTTCTGGCATCTACGATTGTCATGACACCTTTTGCTTCGACCCGCTTCATAATATCCTGATAAATGCTGTCCGGAAGCGAAGCAGGGATACTGCCGGCCAGAACCAGAACATCTCTGGTCACCAGCCGATCCAGTTGCGTATATAGCTTTAGCAAAGAGGCCTCATCAATGATAGGCCCCATGCCGTTTAATTCTGTTTCTTCATGACTGCAGATCTTCATATTGATTCTGGAGTGTCCGTCCGGAAGCTCAATAAAATCATCCGTAACACCCAGTACCTGAAGCTTTCTGCGAATCTCCTGTCCGGTAAAACCGGCAATGAATCCGAGAGCGGTACTGCTCATACCCAGATTATGAAGTACAATAGAGACATTGATGCCTTTTCCGCCCGGTAAAAGCAACTCGGAAGAGGTCTTGTTGATCCTGTTTTTCTCAAAATGCTCCACATGCATGATATAATCCAGTGCCGGATTCAGAGTAACGGTATAAATCATGGTATTCTCCTGATAAATTATTTTAATTCATTTCTGAAAGATACTTATCAATACTTACAAGCTTTACGCAGAGAACGAAAATTCTGGCTGCGGCTTCCAGTTCCTCCAGTTCAGGGAACGATGGAGCAATTCGGATGTTGCTGTCTTTCGGATCCTTGCCATATGGGAAAGTCGCACCGGCACCGGTCAGTACAACGCCAGCCTCTTTGCATTTAGCAACGATAGCCTTGGCACAACCATCTAAAGCATCGAAGGAAATGAAGTATCCGCCGACCGGTCTGGTCCAAGTACCGATTTCCAGTCCGGCCAGCTCACGATCAAATTCATTGATGACTGCCTCAAACTTCGGACGCAGGAGCTCGGCATGCTTATCCATATGAGCCTTCATGCCGTTAATATCTTTAAAGAAACGAGTATGCCGTAACTGATTGATCTTATCATGACCAATGGTCTGTACAGTCAGCTGTTTCTTAATAAACTCCACATTTTTAGGTGAGGTTGCGATTGCAGAAATACCGGAACCAGGGAACGTGATCTTGGAAGTAGAACCAAACATATAAACCATATCCGGATTTCCGGCCTTCTCACACTCATCAATAATGTTCAGAATGTGAACCTTCTTATCCATATATAAATGATGGATGCAATAAGCATTATCCCAGAAGATACGGAAGTCCTCAGCGGCAGGCTTTAATGCGGCAAAACGTTTGATAACATTATCCGAATAAGAGATACCGGTTGGGTTCGCATATTTTGGTACACACCAGATACCTTTGACTGCCGGATCGGTATTAACATACTGCTCAACCAGATCCATATCCGGTCCGTCATCCAGCAACGGAATATTGATCATTTCAATACCAAAAAATTCCGTAATCTTAAAATGTCTGTCATATCCCGGTACAGGGCAAAGAAATTTCACCTTATCAAGCTTGCACCAAGGGGTAGAACCATTAACACCATGTGTCATGGAACGGGAAACGGTATCGTACATAATATTTAGGCTGGAGTTACCGTAAACAACAATGTTCTCTTTCTTCGTTTCCATCATATCTGCCATAAGCTGACGGCATTCACCGATACCATCCAAATCTCCGTAGTTCCGGGTATCATTACCAAGCAGAGTTCTCATATCGGAAGAACTGTTGATCTCGTCCAGCATTTTCATTGACAGAGCGAGCTGGGAGAAGCCGGGCTTACCTCTTGCCATATTCAGGCTTAACCCCTTAGACTGCTCTTCTTCATATTTCTCCTGAAGAGCTGCCTTCAATGTTAATAATTCGTCTTTACTCATTTCCTTGTATTTTTTCATTTCAAATACCTGTACCTTTCATTTTTTCGATTCGGGTTACAATTATTTTATCTTAAAAAAAATCTTCCTTAATACTCTAGTGCA
>CABQJA010000251.1 GCA_902464345.1 uncultured Clostridium sp. | reverse complement strand
CGGCGGGTGATCCATATGGATCACGGCATTTTCGGAAGCTCTGATCTGGATCAGAGCGGAGTGTTTATGGCGAAACTGCAGACGAAGATCATGTATCCGATCATTGCCGGCGCTGCGAAGAAGAACGGAAAAGGAAAGCTGATAACGGATGGCTTCGGCATGAGCGAGGAAACTGCCGACAGATTTATGGCCTGCTTTGCAAGCTTCCGGCCGGAATCGATTCTGAATGAATATTATACAGATCTGATCACCTGTCTGGAGGAAGGAATCCATGTGGCAGGTACGAGAGCGCATTTCATCTATGCAAATAAGATGGGAAAACGTTACGAGAAACGTTACAGAAAGTATTTTCAGAATCCGGATATCCGGGAATTTGATATGCAGCATGAGCAGTGGCTGTTCGGCGACAGTGAATGGAAGGATGCGGTGCTGGCTACAATCTATGAGTTTATGGAGATGCCGGTCGGGGAGTGACCGATTACTGAATTAGAATGGATAACAGAGTCAGGATGGATAATGAGGAATTGCATGGAGGCTATATCCGAGGAGGAATGAAATGGCAGAGAGAAATACAGGCCCGGAAGGGAATATGGCAGCGGAAACCAAAGAGAAACCGTTGACAAAGAAAGCACTGGAGACGAGGCAGCGGCTGATCCGGGCCACGATCCAACAGATAGCGGAAAAGGGCTATCATAATATAACAGCGGATGAGATTGCAAAGGCGTGTGGGATGTCTACCGGAAGCGCCTATCGATATTTTAAGAATAAAAAGGAGATGCTGCTTGCGGCAATCGAGTATAGCTTTGCCAATATTCAGACAGTATCCGGAACCGAAGATAGCAGGCTGCTGCAGTTTGAACGGATGGAGGATATGCTGGCATATGCACTGGATCAGTTTTATCTCCTGCATAAGAAATATTATGCAATACATGAAGAAATAGAAAGCTTACGGCATATTGATACGGATGTGAAAGCACTTTATGATAGGATAACTGAGCGGGCAATTGAAGAACTGATTGAAAAGTGCCCGGAGCAGATGCAGGCACTTCCGCATCTGAAGGAGCGATTGTATGTGGCAATCGGCATCCTGGATCATTACGCACATCTGCAGATGGATGAGGACAGATGCAGAGGACTGGATATGGAGCAAATGAAGAAATTAAGTATAGAAGCTGCAGTGGCAGTGATAGGAGGCTAATATGCGATTATATACAATCGAGAAAGACGGAAAAGAATGTGTAGCAGTGGGAATGAAGGATCAGCTGTATACTCTGGAGGCGCTTGGTATTGCAGTGAGGGATATGAATGACCTGATTCTCAGATGGGAACAGCTGGAGGGAAGCATCCGGGAGCAGATGGACCGGGCAGCGGCTGATCCGGTGACCGGATATCGTGTACTGGCACCAATCCGCAGACCGTTACAGGATGTTGTGTGCCTTGGCGTAAATTATCATGAGCACATAGAGGAGACAACGGATGTGATCGATTTTACCAAGACGACAGATACCGTCTATTTCTCTAAGCGGGTAATCCGCTGCAGTGCACCGGGAGAGAAGATTCCGAACTATACATTTGTAGATAAGCTTGATTATGAGGTTGAGCTTGGCGTGGTACTTAAGAAGGATGCGTTCGGAGTAAAGAAGGAAAATGCAAAGGATTATATATTGGGGTATACGATTATAAATGATGTCAGTGCCAGAAATCTGCAGCTTAAACATCAGCAGTGGTATCTGGGAAAGAGTCTGGACGGCTATACACCAATGGGACCTTGCATTGTTACTGCTGACGAGATAGCCGATGCACATGATCTGGATATTGCCTGTTATGTAAATGGAGAAAAACGTCAGAGCAGTAATACCGGCTATATGATCACTTCCGTGGAGGAGGCAATTGCAGAGCTTTCACAGGGAATGACACTGGCAAGCGGTACGGTGATGGCAACCGGTACGCCCGGCGGAGTGGCAATGGGAATGAAGCCACCGGTATTCTTAAAGAGCGGAGATGTGATCCGCTGCGAGATCGCACAGATCGGTGTGCTTGAAAATACAGTGGAATAATCCGGATGCAAGTGCAGATTAGATGATCGCAGAAGGGAGCAGTGACATGGGATTGTTTAAGAAGAAAATCACAGTGCAGTCATATGACAGAGAAAATAAGAAGCCGGTGATAAGAGCGAGCATCTGTACCGGTGAGCAGGTGGCAGGCTTTAAGGATATTCATACCGGCAAAATCGAAGAGGTCATGCTAATAAAGGGACCCGCGGATCTGGAAAGATTTAAGGAAATG
>CABQJA010000250.1 GCA_902464345.1 uncultured Clostridium sp. | reverse complement strand
ATTTGAAAAACTATATTGTGAATATACACACAATATTGCCGTAATACAGACATGGAAATTAAAGAATGCGGAAATATAAATAATTCTAATTAATATATAGAAGTGTAGAGGATAGTATGGAAGAGAGTAATAGTACAAAAATCCAACGGGTGTTGGAAATATATGCAATGCTTTCAGAAGGAAAAATCGTAAACAAATCGGCGGAAGCAGTAATGTACGGAGTCAATGAACGAAGTATCCAGCGTGATGTGAATGATATCCGGGATTTTCTGGAATTAAGGGCCGGCAAAACCGGAACTGTGAATTCTATTGTGTATGATCGGGCGAAAAAGGGTTACCGGATGGAAACGATATTCTGCAGTCAGTTATCAGCTCCGGAAGTACTGGTCATCTGTAAAATCCTATTAGATAGCCGGGCCTTTGTAAAAGAAGAGCTGGCTCAGATGATTGACCGGCTGATCGAATGCTGTGTGTCCGAAAAAGAACAGAAGATCGTAAGAGATCTGATTAATAACGAAGAATTCCATTATGTAGAACCACGGCATAAGACGAGACTTCTTGAACGGGTGTGGCAGATAGGACAGGTGATCCGCGGCTGCAATTATATTCAGTTAGATTATAAGAAGGATGAAAAGGAAACCATTGTAGTGGAGAAAGTAAAACCGGTAGCGATTATATTTTCTGAGTACTATTTTTATCTGGCAGCATTTATTCATGAAGAGGGAAGCTGCAAGGGCACCGATGAAAAAAGTAAATCATTACCGGTAATCTATCGGATCGATCGTATAGAACAACTGAAAGTCCTGGATGAACATTTTCACGTGGCATACAATAATCGGTTTGAAGAGGGGGAATTCCGGAAGCAAATGCAGGTAATGCATGGGGAGCGGCCACAGAGGGTGAAGTTTAAATATTTTGGGACGGATATTGATACGATTCTTGATCGGATACCAACTGCGAAGATTTTAGATAAAAAGGACGGTGCATATATCGTAAGTGCGGAGATGTTTGGCAAGGGCATTGATATGTGGCTGGAAAGTCAGGGAAATGTGATAGAGAAGGTAGATAAAAGTAAAACAGGCGAAACATATTAAATAGGTGGAGTATTGCCCTAAATGAAAGCACTATAAGTAATAAGTCGAAATTTGTATTGTGAATATTTCTACAATATGCTATAGTAAGTAATGTAAGAGCGTGGGGAGATGCTTAAATGATAATGGGAAACTAGAATAAAATCATTGTCATATAGACACATCCTGTCACTGTAAAACACTATTATGATGATAAAGTTTGGAGGTGGCTATGGAAGAGAATCGTAATGATAAAATTCAACGTATATTAGGAATCTATACAAAGCTGTTGGAAGGTCGGATCGTAAATAAGCAGACAGAAGCAGCTATCTATGGCGTGAATGAACGCAGTATCCAACGAGATGTGAATGATATCCGGGACTTTTTGGAACTGGATGCAGGGGAGACCGGCGTGGTGAACTCTGTGGTCTATGACCGTATGCAGAAGGGATATCGACTGGAATCCGTATACCGGGCGAAACTGACGAATCCGGAGGTGCTGGCTATCTGTAAAATATTATTGGATAGCCGGGCATTTGTGAAAGAAGAAATGACACAAATGATCAATAAACTGATTGATTGCTGTGTCCCGCAGAGTAACCAGAAGATGGTAAAGGAGCTAATCAGCAATGAAGAGTTCCATTATGTGGAGCCGCGGCATAAGACAAAGTTTATGGATCAGATGTGGCAGCTGGGACAGGCAATCAAAGGATGCAATTATGTTCAGATGGATTATCTGAGAACCAAGGATAAGACGGTAGTGACCAGAAAAGTGAAGCCGGTGGCAATCATGTTTTCTGAGTATTATTTCTATCTGACTGCATTCATTGATGACAAAGAGGTACAGAAGGACTTTGATGTGATCAATGATTCATTCCCAACCATTTACCGGATTGACCGGATCCGGAAACTGAAAGTGTTGGATGAACATTTCCATATCCCGTATAGCAGCCGGTTCGAGGAAGGTAAATTCCGGAAACGTGTGCAGTTCATGTATGGCGGAAAACTCCAGAAAGTGAAGTTCAGATACTCCGGTGCAGATATCGATGCAATCCTGGACCGCCTGCCGACCGCCAGAATCCTGGATGAGGAAGACGGTGTATATACCGTGAGTGCAGAGGTATTTGGCAAGGGCATTGACATGTGGCTGAGAAGTCAGGGAGATGTGGTGGAAAGGATGGAGTGAAGATGCTAGATATTCAAATGAGAGAATGTAAAAAT
>CABQJA010000249.1 GCA_902464345.1 uncultured Clostridium sp. | reverse complement strand
ATCCTGCGGGATATCAAGCATGCGGAAACAGTGAAGGAAAAGGTTTGCTGCTTTATTGATGATAACCCGAATAAATGGGGACGTTACATCGACGGAATCCCGGTCGAGGGTGGACGCGACGAGATCATGCGGGTATGTGCCAAGTACCATATCCAGAAGATTTATGTAGTAATTCCGAGTGCATCTCCGGAAGCAAAGAAAGATATTTTAAATATCTGTAATCAGACAGGATGTGAGCTCTTAAATCTCCCTGGAATGTATCAGTTATATACAGGCGACGTGACTGTCAGCAACATGAAGGAAGTTGCCGTGGAAGATCTTCTCGGTCGTGATCCGATTAAAGTCAACATGGACGAGATCTTCCAGCACCTGAAGGGAAAAGTCATTATGGTCACCGGCGGGGGCGGATCCATCGGATCAGAGCTCTGCCGTCAGATTGCAGCCCATGGACCGAAGCAGCTGATTATTTTCGATATCTATGAGAATAACGCATATGATATTCAGCTGGAGTTAAAGAAGAAATACCCGGAACTTGATCTTGTTGTCCGGATCGGCTCTGTCCGTGACAGCCGGTTGATGTTCAAGATTTTTGAGACCTATCATCCGGAAATCGTATACCATGCGGCGGCCCACAAGCATGTGCCGCTAATGGAGGACAGCCCATGCGAGGCAATCAAGAATAATGCCATTGGTACATATAAAACAGCTTACGCAGCTCTGGTTTATGGCTGTAAACGCTTTGTCCTTATCAGTACAGACAAGGCCGTTAACCCGACGAATGTCATGGGGGCGTCCAAGAGACTCTGTGAGATGGTTATCCAGTCCTTTGATCACATGGTAAAGGCAGGACGTGCATATGAACTTCCGCAGCTCTTTACTCACAGTATGACTGATATGACAACCAAACCGGAAGTGATCGAGGCATTAAAACACGCAAAGACAGAGTTTGTTGCCGTTCGCTTCGGAAATGTCCTCGGAAGCAACGGGTCTGTTATCCCGCTCTTTAAAAAACAGATCGCTGCAGGTGGTCCGGTGACCGTAACACATCCGGACATCATCCGGTACTTCATGACGATACCGGAAGCTGTCAGTCTTGTATTACAGGCCGGAACCTACGCCCATGGCGGGGAGATTTTCGTCCTCGATATGGGAAAACCGGTGAAGATCGATACCCTGGCCCGAAACCTGATCCGCCTTTCCGGACATAAGCCGGATGTAGATATCAAAATCGTATACAGCGGTCTGAGACCTGGAGAAAAGTTATACGAAGAAAAGCTGATGGCGGAGGAAGGTCTGAGAAAAACGCAGAATGACCTGATTCATATCGGGTGCCCGATTCCATTCGATATTGAGGTGTTCCTGGGACAGCTTGAGAACCTGATGGAAACAGCATATAAGAATAAAGACAATATTCGAGAAGTGTTAAAGGAAGTTGTTTCTACCTACCATCCGGCAGAGTAGTAAAGGAGATGTCGCAATGTATAAATCTAAAGATATTAAACCATTTGATAAAAAAGTATGGCTGTCTTCACCAACCATGCATGGTGAAGAGCTGATGTATATGACGCAGGCATATGAAACCAACTGGATGAGTACAGTGGGGGCAAATATCAATGAAGTCGAGAAAATCGCGGCAGAAAAAGCCGGTGTAAAATATGCTGTCGCACTCTCCAGCTGTACTGCGGCATTGCATCTCTGTGTAAAGCTTGCAGGAGAAAAACTCTATGGAAAACCAGAAATCAGCCATGGTGCTGTAGAAGGGAAGCGAGTCTTCTGCAGCGATATGACGTTTGATGCAACATTGAATCCCGTTGTATATGAAGGCGGAATACCGGTGTTTATTGATACGAATCCTGCTTCCTGGAATATGGACCCGGATGCACTGGAAAAAGCGTTCGAAATGTATCCGGAAGTTAAGCTGGTCGTATGCGCAGAACTGTATGGTTTTTCCGGTAATATCCGCCGAATCAAAGAGATCTGTGAACGGCATGGCGCTCTGTTAATTGAAGACGCTGCTGAGGCAATGGGTGCGACATGGGAAGGAAAGCAGTGCGGCTCTTTTGGTGATTATGCAGCTATCAGTTACAACGGCAATAAGATTATCACCGGTTCATCCGGCGGCTGTCTTCTCACAAATAACATAGAGGATGCTAATAAGGCAAGAAAATGGAGCACACAGGCACGAGAAAACGCTGCATGGTATCAGCATGAAGAAGTTGGTTACAATTACAGGATGTCAAACGTAATTGCCGGAGTTATAAGGGGACAGTATAAATATCTTGAGGAGCATATTGCCCAGAAA
>CABQJA010000248.1 GCA_902464345.1 uncultured Clostridium sp. | reverse complement strand
AACGTGGAATGTGTACAACAACAAATGCACTTCACCTGTTGAAGATGGCAGGTTTGACGGAAAATGAAAAATAATTGGCAATATGCACAAAAAACTTTGGGAAAATACCACGAATAAACAATGATTGGATATTGAACAATTTATGTTATTGTGCTAAAATCTCTATTAGTTAGACGATTATTATACATAATACACATAAAATAAGGACAAGGGGGTAAAAAGAAATGATGTTACCAGCAAATATAACCTCATCAAAAGAGAACAGCGTTCTGTCAATTGCAGCATCCAGTAACAAGGATTTGCTGATCCGCTTCCTGAATGAACAGGTTGAAGACGGGTTCTATACATTAGTAATTGATTATCTGAAGGACAGCAATTTTGATTTGTCCAATATGATGGTTGACGAAGATGTTAAGGCACAGTGTGCGAAGCTTTATGAGTTGGCAGGCTTTGTAGATGAGAACATTAAGAGCACCGGTAAGGTTGAGATTGAAGACTGGATCGAGCCGTTGTTCAAGTTCGTATATGGAGATATAGATCCGGATAATGTGGATGCAATGATCAGTGCGACCGGTATTTACCGTTACAGTATCTGGTTGTTATATCTGTATCAGACCGAGCGTTTCACAACAGCAATGCGCCTGATCGGAGAACGGATCGCACCGTTATTGATCAATACATATTATCAGATCATGGAGACCGACGAGCGTCCGAAGAACTTCGACAAGGCAGTCATGGGTTACATGGATCTGATCAATGTTGTTCTGGAAATGCTGATTCCTTCCAAGGAAGCAAAGTGCGATTCTTTCCTGAACAATCTGGAAGTACTGTATGATTATTTCGTAGAAGATGACAATGTAGGAAATGATTATAAGATCCAGTTCAGTATCGGGCTCTTTAACGGCTTTATTAATGATAAGGATTATGATAAGGCATTTGAGTTTTACGGACTGAATGCGGAGCACATTCCGGTAGATAACCTGAATGTATATGAGAGCTTCAAGGAGCTGATCCGGAACTGCCAGAGTACACAGTATGCGAACATCCTGAGTCGGGCAGTTGTGACTGCGATTTCCAAGCAGGATATTTACAACCGGAGAATCGATTCCCTGATCGCAGAGGTTTCCACCTTTATCCGTAAGGTATACCGTTATATCGAGGACGAACCGGAAATGAAGCGCAATCTTCAGATCCTGGGTGTAGGCGCCGGCTTAAGTGATAAGAGCAATGTATTTGAAGGCTTATTTGAATACAATCTGGTATTCCATGAATGCGGCATCAAGGCACTGGTAAATCAGGATAATGCCGGACGTTCCTGGGAAGAGAAATATGAGATTCTGGAAATGCTGTATACGACACTGAATGTTGTATTTGACGGATACAGTGTATATGAACTGTCCAATCGAATCGAGCATCAGTATGTGGAGCTGACATGGATCGGTAATTATGTAAACGGTAATCCGTCCCTGTTAAAATCACTTTTCAGTATTAAAGAGAAGATCAAGGCATTTAAGATCCGGAAGAACTCTATTATTGAGAAGAGCAAAGTAAATCATGAGATCAAGCATATGCTGGAAGACAGACAGAAGCACCTGATCTTTATGACAGCAGAGGATATGATCAACAACGGATTAAACGATCCGTCAAAATACATCTTAAGTAACAGCTATGATCCGGCTAAGGCGGATAAGATGCTGGTTAAGACATTTTCTGAGATACCGCTTCCAATCCGGTATCGTAAGAATGCACCTGCACAGAAGGGCGGCGGCCTGTTTGGTAAGGCGGCAGCTCAGTATGATGAGGGAATTAAGGAAATGCTGGAGAATGCCAGAATCCAGGATATGCTCTATAAGAGTGAGTGGTTATGGTATCAGTATGACGAGAAGGGCAAGGATGCACAGTCTCCGGAAGAGGTAACCTACAGTGTAGCATGTCTGGTAAAGGCAGTTGAGATCTTCCTTTCACGTAGCAACACAAAGGCAGTTGAAAAGCCGATGGAGAAGCCGAATAAGCGTGTGATCATCACCAAGACCGGTAAGGTTATTGAACTTTCCGATGAGTCTGATACACCGACACCGGTAGCTTCACAGCCACAGGGACCGACCATTGTTGATTATATCAACAATATCGAGAACTCTCTGAAGAATACCAGTGAAGAGAATGTGGAATATGTAAAGACCTATCTTGCAGACTGGATTGATTTTCTGATGGATAACCGGTTTGACAAGGATATGCTGTTGGAGATTTTTGAGGCTGAAGAGGTTCGGAATAAGACCTTACAGGTAATCAGGAAGCTCAGCTA
>CABQJA010000247.1 GCA_902464345.1 uncultured Clostridium sp. | reverse complement strand
TCGTAATAACCATAGAATTAATCCCAATCTTTATGTAGAATATGATGTAAAGAGGGGATTACGGGATATTAACGGTAAAGGAGTTCTGACAGGACTTACCGAGATTTCTAAGATTCAGTCATATACCCTGGTGGATTGTGAGATGGTTCCATGTGATGGTAAATTATACTACCATGGTGTTGACATTGAGGATATAGTCAGTGGCTTTATTAAAGAAAAGCGGTTTGGATATGAGGAGACCTTATATCTGTTGCTGTTCGGAACACTTCCGACACAGGCGCAGTTAGATCAGCTGAATCATTTACTGGAGGAGTATCGGTCACTTCCGACCAGCTTTGTGCGGGATATTATTATGAAGGCACCAAGCAAGGATATGATGAATGCATTGGCAAGAAGTGTACTGACCCTGTATGCGTATGATGACCGGGCAGATGATACATCCTTACCGAATGTATTAAGACAGTGCCTGCAGCTGACCGCACTGGTACCGTTGATTTCGGTCTATGGTTATCAGGCATATAAGCATTATCATGATGGACAGAGCCTGTTCATCCATCTGCCGCAGCCGGGATTGTCAACTGCGGAGAATATTTTATATCTGTTGCGTGAAGACAGTAAGTATACGGAGCTCGAGGCGAGAATTCTGGATCTGGCACTGGTGCTTCATGCGGAGCATGGCGGTGGTAATAATTCCACATTTACGACCCATGTTGTAACATCATCCGGAACGGATACGTATTCCTGTATCGCGGCGTCCCTCGGATCCTTAAAGGGACCGAAGCATGGCGGAGCCAATATCAAGGTAGTCCGGATGTTTGAGGATATGAAGGAAAAGGTCAGTGATTGGACCAATGAGGAAGAAGTCAGACAGTATCTGAAGGATCTGCTGAATAAGAAGGCGTTTGATCATCAGGGTCTGATCTATGGAATGGGACATGCGGTTTATTCTATTTCGGATCCGCGTGCAAATATCTTTAAGCAGTTTGTAGAGAAACTTTCGGTTGAAAAGCACCGGGAGGAAGAATATGCACTGTATGCACTGGTAGCCAGACTGGCACCGGAGGTAATTGCCGAGGAGAGAAAGATTTATAAGGGTGTCAGTGCCAACGTAGATTTCTATAGCGGTTTCGTATACAGTATGCTGGATCTTCCGACAGAGCTTTATACACCGATCTTTGCAATTGCAAGAATGGCCGGCTGGAGTGCACATCGTATGGAAGAGCTGATCAATCAGGGTAAGATTATCAGACCGGCTTATAAATGTGTAGCGAAGACACAGGAATATGTACCGATGTCAGAGCGCAAATAAGGGAAACTTTAGAATTTATATAAGTAGCAGGAGAGAATATGGAACAGTTACCAAAAGATCCGATGATGCTGTTATCGGTGGTCAATATGAAGCTCCGGGATTTTTATCCGTCACTGGACGCACTCTGTGAGGATATGGAGGTGGACCGGCAGGAGATTGAGACGACCTTGCAGAAAATCCAGTATCAATATAAGGAAGACTTGAATCGTTTTGTATAGCAGATGTGTGACAAACGGTCAGAGCAGTACGATTGCAGCCGAAACGATCAAATACCGACAGAATCAAAGGGCGTTGATATGCAAATATCAGCGCCCCTTTTCTTATTCCCGCCCCATAGGCATCAGAACATAGCAGGAGGTCTTTCGGCGGCAAGCAAGAATAGTGTGCTTCATCAAAAATTCAAAAAACTATGCTACACTACATATTTGGAGGTGGAACAATGCAGAAGATTTTAATTGTCGAGGACGATATTGACATTCAGGATATATTGAAAAACCATCTGGTTGATGCGGGATATGAAGTCGCTGTTGCTTCTGACGGTGTGGCTGGGGTTGCAATGTTTGATGATACAATCGACCTTGTGCTGTTAGACATTATGCTCCCTAAAATCGACGGCTATGGTGTATGTGAGGTCATTCGCAAAAGGTCACAAGTCCCTATCATTATGCTTACTGCGCTTTCGGATGAAGAAAACCAGTTGCGGGGTTTTGAACAGCAGATTGATGATTACATTCCAAAACCTTTTTCACCCAAAATCCTGTTATGCAAGATTGCGGTTATTCTTCGCCGTAGGACTGCGGAAAATCAATCCCTGCTTACTTATAAAGAGTTGAGTATGGATATTGACGGATTCCATGTATATCAAAACGGAAACGAGGTTGTTTTGACCAGCAAAGAGTTTGCGCTTCTTAGGCTTATGCTTGAAAATCAGGGAAAGGTCTTTACTCGGCAAATGCTACTTGACCGATTGTGGGCGGACGATTTGGAGGTCGAAGATCGGATCGTTGACAGTCACATAAAGAACATTCGCAAAAAATTAAATGCTGACTATATAAAAACAATCAGAGGGGTGGGATACAGAATTGACAAAGTACATTAAACAACGGTTA
>CABQJA010000246.1 GCA_902464345.1 uncultured Clostridium sp. | reverse complement strand
CGTGATCATGTTTCTGGTGGATGTCAGACAGGGACTGGTAGATGCGGATTTTAAAGTAGCGGATATGCTCAGACGATCTCATAAGCCAATTGTTTTGGTTGTTAATAAAGTAGATAATTTTGATAAATTCATGCCAGATGTATATGAATTCTATAACCTGGGACTTGGTGATCCGAGACCGGTATCCGCAAGCTCGAGACTGGGACTTGGTGATATGCTGGATGAGGTTGTGGCTCATTTTCCGGATGGCGCGGAAGAGGAAGAAGAGGATGAACGTCCGCGGATAGCAATTATCGGTCGTCCGAATGCCGGAAAGTCATCGATCATTAACAAGCTGCTCGGAGAAGAGCGGGTGATCGTATCGGATATCGCCGGGACCACACGGGATGCCATTGATACGGAGGTTCGGAGAAACGGACATGAATATGTGTTTATTGATACGGCAGGACTGCGGCGGAAGAGTAAGATTAAGGAAGATATCGAGCGATACAGTATTATCCGTACCGTATCGGCAGTAGAACGGTGCGATGTCGCAATTCTGGTGATCGATGCATCGGAGGGCGTGACAGAACAGGATGCCAAGATCGCAGGAATCGCACATGAGCGTGGAAAAGGTATGATCATTGCGGTTAATAAATGGGATCTGATCGAGAAAAACGATAAAACGATTTACAAATTCACGGAGGATATCCGGGATGTATTGTCATTTATGCCATATGCAGAAATGGTATTTATTTCGGCAAAGACCGGACAGCGTCTGCCGAAGCTGTTTGAGACTATTGATGCGGTTATTCAGAATCATGCACTTCGGATCGCAACCGGAGTCCTGAATGAAATCGTCAGTGAGGCAGTAGCCATGCAGCAGCCGCCAACAGATAAGGGCAAGCGGTTGAAGATTTATTATGTGACACAGGTGTCAGTAAAACCGCCTACATTTGTTGTGTTTGTAAATGATAAAGAGCTGATGCATTTTTCCTACACCCGATATCTGGAAAATCGCATCCGGGACACCTTCGGGTTCCGGGGGACACCACTGAAGTTCATCATAAGAGAAAGAAAGGAAGCTTAGTAACATGGGAATGGAAATTTTATACCGGATACTTTGTCTGATTGGAGGATATGCATTCGGATT
This sequence comes from uncultured Clostridium sp., assembly GCA_902464345.1. Classification (GTDB taxonomy): domain Bacteria; phylum Bacillota; class Clostridia; order Lachnospirales; family Lachnospiraceae; genus CAG-632. The sequence goes on along the minus strand of CABQJA010000246.1, from coordinate 1,291 downwards.
ATTTCAGACTGCTTATATTATAGGAAAGATTCATCACATTGATATCAGACAGTATGGAAGCGGCAATTCCGGAGCGACCAATGCACTGCGTGTACTTGGAAAGAAAGCCGGTATTATGGTTTATCTCGGCGACTGCTTAAAGTGTGTAATTGCCTGCCTGATCACCAGACTGGTATTTCGCCAGATCGTGCCGGATATGACCCTGTTACTGGTTATTTATACCGGGCTTGGCGTGGTACTCGGACATGTATTTCCATTTTATATGGGATTCAAGGGCGGCAAGGGAATCTCGGCTATTTCAGGAGCCGTGATCAGTCTGCTGGATTTAAGGATCATCATTCCATGTCTGATCGTGTTCGTTCTGGTTGTGGCAATTAGCCGTTATGTATCACTTGGATCGATTGTACTTATGCTTCAGATGTGGATCATGTATTCGGTATTTGTAATCATAAATCCGATGCACAGTATATATCATCTGGGACAGCAGTATGTTGCGGAAAGTATCATCGTACTGGGTTGTCTGGCAGGACTGGCAATCTATAAGCATAAGGCAAATATTGTACGTCTGATCCACGGACAGGAGAATAAGCTCGGACAGAAGAAGCAGGAAGCTGTAGCAGAAGAAAACAGGTAGAAAGCGGGGATACAAGATGAAAATTGGCGTATTGGGAGCAGGCAGCTGGGGAACTGCACTTGCTATATTACTACATGAAAACGGACACGAGGTGACATTGTGGTCAATCGATAAGCGGGAAGTAGCGATGATCGACGAAAAACGGGAACAGGTGGAAAAGCTGCCGGGTGTCATGATTCCGGACCGGATCGCTGTGACCAATGATGTGGAAAGCAGTGTGACCGGAAAAGATATGCTTGTTATGGCGGTTCCTTCTATTTTTGTACGTTCAACCTCTAAAATGATCGCACCATATATAAAGGAAGGTCAGCTGATCGTCAATGTAGCAAAGGGAATCGAAGAAGATACCCTTATGAATATGACAGATATCATAGAGGATGAGATTAAACAGGCAAGGGTAGGTGTTCTGTCCGGTCCGAGCCATGCAGAAGAGGTCGGAAGAAGGATACCGACAACGGTCGTAGCTGGAGCACATGATAAGGCAACGGCAGAAGAGATACAGGAAGCATTTATGAGTCCGGTATTCCGTGTATATACCAGTCCGGATATGGTAGGCATTGAGCTGGGAGCCGCATTGAAGAATGTCATTGCTCTGGCAGCCGGAATTGTAGACGGCCTGGGACTTGGTGATAATACAAAGGCAGCTCTGATCACAAG
>CABQJA010000245.1 GCA_902464345.1 uncultured Clostridium sp. | reverse complement strand
CATTTTTTTGTACATTTAAACTAAAAAAAGAACCGATTCTTATCAGTTCTTTTTTTAACGCACTATATTTTGTTGTTAGTATATACTAATTATCTATATTCTGTGTTTGGCTACCCGTCTGTCCTTCATTCCCCACTTCGGCACTCACAGACTTTCCCGCACGTATCTTATTAACAATGAAAAATACAAGTCCTCCCACCACCAGGCAGGCTGCCAGAAGCTGCGATACCCGGAGTGGTGTATTGCCAATCGTCAGTGGATCTGTCCGCATGCCCTCGATCCAGAACCGGCCAAGCCCATAGCCTGCTACATAAAGAGACATCAGCTCACCTTTAAAGCTTGTCCGCTTTCTCCAGATCAACAGGAAGATGAACAATGCCAGACTCCACAGACTCTCATACAGAAATGTCGGATGCACCCAGATGCATCCATCCACAATATGATTCTGCATCTCATCCGTAATGATCCCGGCACTGCATAATGATGTCCATGTGCCATTCTGTGTATAGTAGTCGGTTGGGATTGCCATTGCAAACAGGCTGTCCGTATAGGTTCCGAATGCTTCACGGTTGAAGAAATTCCCCCATCTTCCAAGCATCTGTGCAAACGGCACACCCAGTACGATCGTATCCACCATAGTCAGAAATGATACCTTCCGTTTCTTTGCCAGCAGATAGCATACCAGCACACCGCCGATCAGCCCGCCGTAAATAGCCAGACCTCCCTGCCGGATATTAACGATTTTCAGAAGTGTCTCTCCTATTCCGGCTCCCGGCACAAAGTAATAATCCCAGCTGAAGATTACGTAATAAAGTCTCGCACATACGATGGATGGTATGATTCCGTATAACAGATAATCCAGATAAAGCTCCGGATTCTGTCCGGTTCTCTTTGCTTCCTTTGATACGATTGCCAGTGCGATCAGAAATCCCAGTGCAATCACCAGACCATAAAGTCTGACCTGAATTCCAAAAATCTGAAAACCATCCGGTACATACTTAAGATGAATCCCAAGGTTTGGAAAACTAATTTGATACATAGTTACCTCCCGGCACTTACTGCCTGTGTCAACGCTTCTTGTTCCACTTCTTATACATTAAACTTGAACAGGATTACATCGCCGTCCTGTACCACGTATTCCTTACCCTCTGAACGGAGCAGGCCTTTCTCCTTTGCAGCATTCAGACTGCCAAGCTCGATCAGATCTTCATATCTTACGATTTCGGCACGGATAAATCCGCGTTCAAAATCCGAATGAATCTTACCGGCTGCCTGTGGCGCTTTGGTACCCTTTTTAATCGTCCAGGCTCTGGTCTCTGTCTCGCCGGCTGTCAGATAACTGATCAGTCCGAGCAGGGAATAGCTTGCCCGAATTAGCTTATCCAGACCGGATTCCTTAACGCCCAGATCTTCCAGAAACATCTGGCGTTCCTCTTCATCCAGCTCGGAAATCTCTGCCTCAATCTCCGCACAGACTACGAATACTCCGCAATCAGACTCTGCTGCATATTTCCGGACCGCTTCTACATACGGATTATTCGCTCCATCATCTGCCAGATCATCCTCGGATACATTTGCTGCAAAAATTACCGGCTTATAAGTCAGCAGATTATACTCCTGCAGCCATGCCAGCTCATCTTCGTCAGTGGTCTCAAATGTCTTAGCCAGCTTACCTGCCTCCAGATGCTCCTTGATCCGCTCCTGCAGATTCAGTTCCTTTGCCAGGGTCTTATCATTCTTGGCACCTCTTGCAGTCTTTGCAATTCTCCGTTCCAGCACCTCAATATCTGAGAAGATCAGCTCAAAGTTAATGGTCTCAATGTCCCGTAATGGGTCTACACTGCCATCTACATGAATGACATTGGTGTCATCAAAGCAACGTACTACATGTACAATCGCATCGACTTCCCGGATATTGGCCAGAAACTGATTACCCAGTCCTTCGCCCTTGGACGCACCCTTTACCAGACCTGCAATGTCTACGAATTCAATCACTGCCGGTGTTGTTTTCGCAGAATTATACATCTGTGTTAATTTCGTCAGTCGTTCATCCGGAACGGCTACAATTCCTACGTTTGGATCGATCGTACAGAACGGATAGTTCGCACTCTCTGCTCCTGCTTTTGTCAATGAATTAAACAAGGTACTCTTTCCGACATTCGGAAGGCCTACGATTCCAAGCTTCATATCTTAATATACCTATTCGAAAACCCTTTGTTTTTAAGGTTTTTCGCCTTTCTATGTTATTTTACTACACAATTTACTACACAACTTTTAAGGCTTTTTCTATTTTTTCAACTTCCTTTACCTTTTCATCTTCCGTCACATGGACATATAAATTCATGGTAATTCCTACATTAGAATGCCCTAATATTACTTGCAAGGTTTTGGGACGCATATTGCTTCAATACACCTTGTAGCCATTGTGT
>CABQJA010000244.1 GCA_902464345.1 uncultured Clostridium sp. | reverse complement strand
GATTTGTTACAGATACCGCTTCCGGGCGGCGGAAGTGTCGGGATCTCATTGCTGATCATCCTGCTGATCCCGGCGGGAATCTACTTTACGATCCGCACAAGGGGACTTCCCATCCGCCTGTTCCCGGATATGGTGGTGGCATTGACCGGTAAAAAGGATGATAAGAACAGTCTGTCTACTTTCCAGACATTGATCGTATCAACGGCAACCCGTGTCGGTATGGGTAATCTGGTAGGTGTGGTTGCGGCAGTATCGGCCGGAGGCGCAGGAGCTGTCTTCTGGATGTGGGTGACGGCAATGATCGGATCGTCAACTGCATTCATAGAGGCAACGCTTGCACAGATTCATAAAGAAAGAGATCCCCTGTATGGTGGATTCCGCGGAGGTCCGGCATATTATATCCATGATTATATAGAAGGCAGGACAGGAAAAAAGAAAAAACATGTATTGGTATCGGTGTTATTTGCTGTCTCCGGACTGATCTGCTGGTGTGGGATCAGCCAGGTGATCAGTAATTCGGTAGCCGCTTCTTTTGAAAATGCATTTTCGATTCCGCCGCTTTACACGACGATTGTGCTGGTAATCCTTGCGGCTGTCATTGTACTTCGTAAAAATGCCACAGTGAAAGTGCTGGATCTGATGGTTCCGTTTATGGCGGTATGTTATTTCTTTATTACAATCTTCATCATCGTAACGAATATCGGAAGTCTTCCTGGAGTATTTGTAAGGATTATCCAGGAGGCATTCGGAGCCCGTCAGGTAGTAGCGGGTGGATTCGGAGCAGTGTTGATGAATGGAGTAAAGCGCGGACTGTTTTCAAATGAAGCTGGATCCGGTTCCGCACCATGTGCGGCAGCGGCAGCAGAATGTGACAAACCGGTAAAGGCAGGATTTACACAGGCACTTGGGGTATTTATAGATACGATTGTGATCTGCAGCTGTACCGCCATGATCATGCTTCTGGCACCGGAAAAACTGGTGGCAGGAAAAGAAGGAATGGATCTTTTACAGACAGCGATGAAGTATCATCTGGGAGAATTTGGAGTGATCTTCATTGCAGTAACTTTATTCCTGTTCAGTTTCTCGACATTTCTGGGAATCCTCTTCTATGCAAGAAGTAATGTGGCTTATCTGTTTGGTGATAAATGGTGTTGGCAGACAGCATATAAAGTGCTCGCACTTGTGATGCTGTTCATCGGTGGAATTGCAACCTATACATTTGTATGGGATCTGGGAGATGTCGGAATCGGGCTGATGACCATTTTCAATATCGGAGCACTGTATCTGATGGGTGGACAGGCACTGGATGAATTGAAAGTGTATGAAGCGTCAAAAAAGAATAAGAAATCATGATAAAGATTAAAAAAGAGCAGCAGATATACCGTTGAAATAAAAATGCGGCATATCATAGTGCTCTTTTTTATTATCATTTATCTGTCATAATATTTGCCATATCTGCAGGCAGCGGAGCTGTAAATGACATCCATTCTCCGGTAATCGGATGGGCAAATTCCATATGATGGGAATGCAGTGCCTGTCTGCTTATGTGTTCCATATCCGGGTTATACAAGTAATCTCCAATCAGTGGGAAACCCAGATGTTTCATATGGATGCGGATCTGATGTGTCCGGCCGGTCTCAAGCTTCAGAGAGACCAGACTGTGTCCGTTGGCTTCTTTTACAAGTCGGTAATGTGTGATGGCTTCTTCACCGTGTTCAAAATCAACCGTGCGTTCGATGATGGTGCCTTCTTTTCTGGCAAGCGGAGCACAGATGGTTCCGGCCGCAGGTGTGACACTGCCCTTTACTATGGCAAGATATTCCCTGTGCACTTCGCGGTTCTTTGTCATGGTAGAAAGGATACTTCCACTGACCAGATGCTTGGATACGACAGTCAGACCGGAAGTGTCCCGGTCCAGACGGTTACAGCAACGGAAGATGAAAGGTTTTCCCTGTTCCTGATAATACCATGCGAGCGCATTGGCAAGGGAATTATAATAATTGTTCATGGACGGATGAATCGGCATACCGGCAGGTTTGTTGATTACGATGATGTCCTCGTCTTCATAAATGATGTCCAGTGGAATCTCAACCGGCGGGATCTTTTCGGAATTTTTTGTTTCGCAGATGATAACCTGAAGGATATCCCCGGCAGTCAGTATCTGGCGCATATAATAATGTACGCCATTGACAAGAATACTTTTGGGCATGCGTTTGATTTCAGCAAGATTCTGTCCGGAATACCCTCTGCGTCTTAAAAACTGTTCGATGCGCAGTCCACTGTCTTTTTCTGTAATTGTATATTGTATCGTACGGTTCATTGCAATTCTCCTGTGATATAGCGTATAATGATAATACATATGATTGTAGATATCTATCATATCATAATCCATGTAAGAAAATAAAGGCAGATATTCGGAGCATTGCATATTTACAAAATCATGATGATGAAAAAAACGTAGATGG
>CABQJA010000243.1 GCA_902464345.1 uncultured Clostridium sp. | reverse complement strand
CTTTGATATTTAACCATTCAGGATAAAAGTTGAACTGTATTTTACAGGCTGCTCCGCCGGACTTCCGGCAGCGGTCTGCGAAATACAGGTTTTATTATTATAATTATTGTGGTGAGAAAACGGAGCTGTGAATCGTTATATATATGAGATCTCAAAAGACAAGGAGGAGCGTGAAGTGAAGAATGAACGGATATTAAACTTATTTGACACATACGCAGATGATTTATACCGGTTTGCGGTTTTTTATACAGGTTCAAAGCAGGAGGCAGAGGATATTGTGCAGGATCTGTTTCTGAAGCTCATTTCCAAAAACATAATATTGGGAAAGAGTTATGAGAAAGCATACCTTATGAAAATGACGGCAAATCTGTGTAAGGATTATCTGAAAGCCGGCAGGGTCACGCAGACCGCTTCCTATGATGCACTGGAGGATTATCTGGGTGCAGATGTGACAGTGACGGGGGAAGACCGGCTGGTATATGACTCCCTGATGGAACTGGAGGAAGCATTCCGGGAACCGATTTATCTTCATTACTATGAGGGGTATACCTATCGGGAGATTGCCGGGATTCTTCAGATATCGGAATCGGCGGTGGCAATGAGGATTAGCCGGGGGAAAGAAGCATTAAGAAAGAGAATGGAGGTATAGCGATGGAACGCAGAGTACAGGATACATTTCATAAGATTACCATGGATGAAACGAAGAAAGAGGAAATCCGGACAGCGATCGGAGAGAGCAGAAAGAGAAATTATACGTGGCTAAAGTGCGTGGCAGGGGCTGCAGCGTGCATGGCAATTTTGCTTGGAGTACCGGCTACACGGCAGGCAATCGTACATGCAGCGGATTATGTAAGGCAGATATTCCATACGGCAGATGGAGGCGGTGTAGAATATGAGTCCACCGGGAATGAGCTGAGGTTTTCAATTGCAACCGGAGACAGAGAGTATGTCAGAATCGAGAATGACCGGATCTATCTGACCGTTGGAGAGGAGAAGATTGATGTAACAGAGGCCTGTGGGGAGGATTCCTACTACCGATATGAGCAGGTGAATGCGGATGGCAGCAGAAGCGTAATCTTTGTCGGAGGAACCGCAGAGGATGTCGGCTGGGTAGAATTATTGTTTGATGCGGATGGCAATTATGTGTTCAATCAGATGAAGGTGCCGACAGATGAAGCAGGAATGGCAGCAGGCTGGGTAAATAAGGCCATGCATGCGGAGGGTGTCCCATGTGGGGATAGTCTCTTAGATCAGGAGTTGGAGAAGTAAGGTTTTTTGGGGGGAGTCCTAAGGTCTGGACTTCCCCCAATACTGTTCAATGGCTTCCTGATTTAATCCCTCACCAATGACGATCAGGATCGCCTGTCCATTCGGAATCGACCGGATCTCTGTTTTCTGATGGGTGACATTGATGGAAATCCAGCTGCCGTCCGGAAGGTGCTGGAAGCCCTTGATCCGGAAGACCTTTCCACAGGCAGGATCCTTCAGGATCCCGGCACAGGACTGCTTTAAGAAATCTTCCGTAAAATCCATGTTCATAAAATACAGACTGTCATAGGTCTGCCGGTCATCAAACCAGAGCTTGGTATAGTCTGCAGTATGATAACCGGAGGTAAGAATGGCGTCATAATCATCATCCGTCAGATCCTTCCAGTTCTTTTGCAGAATCAGCTGCTTTGGCAGCTGTTTACAGTGCAGGCTGTCCATAGAGTCTTTGACATATTGGATGGTGGATTGTAATTGTGCTTCTGTAACCTCCTGCGTGTGACTGAAAAGAATGGTACCGGCTTGAATGGCCTGAGAGGCAAGCAGGTAGCGGGAGGCTTCTGACAGGGTCTGCTCCAGATTCGCATCAATGATCGTGATCACATTCCCGATCTCATACCAGCGATCCAGCGGCTCCTCATGGAGTGCATCAAAGAATTCGTCCATATCAAAGATACCGGAAGGCTCGACCAGGATCCGGTCATATCCGCACATACCCATGGCGATCAGCTTTGTTTTGAAGCGGCGTCTGTGACAGTCGGCATCGCAGCCGCCGGCTACCATTTCCAGCGTGCAGTGGTCACCGAGAATATCCTGCAGGAGCATGGCATCTACATTAACAGCACCGAAATCATTCTCCAGAATGCCGATGTTTGCGCCCTGTTTTAATAGGTGGCGGGCATAATTCCGGATAAAGGTTGTCTTACCGGAGCCGAGAAATCCGGTTATTAAATCTATTTTTATCATAAAGCAACACCTCATTTCTACTCTGTAAGCAGTATCATTTTAGCATAGTGTTTTGTAAAAGAAAAGAAATTATACAGGATACGGAAGGACTAAAGATTATATGGCAGATAACCGATATAATTATTAGAAGTATATGGTTGAAGGCTGAAAAGGAGTTCGGCCTTTTGAAACATTCAAGGAGGAATGATTATGAATCAGGTATCTACAGGAATGAGTGCGGCAACCTATGCCAGCACGGCAGCCAG
>CABQJA010000242.1 GCA_902464345.1 uncultured Clostridium sp. | reverse complement strand
GGGCGCCTCTCCGTGCATCCATGTATTCCAAAATCCCGGTCATAAATGCCGGGGACGGTGGACACGCACATCCAACCCAGACAATGATCGATCTAATGACCATCCGGCAGCGGAAAGGGAGATTGGATCATTTAACCATTGGTTTCTGCGGGGATCTCAAATTCGGTCGAACCGTTCATTCTCTGGTAAGCAGTCTGGTACGATTCCCGGAGAACCGGTTCTATTTCATATCTCCGAAAGAACTCTGCATTCCCGACTATATGAAAACCGATGTATTAGCTCCTTCCCACTCCATATATAAAGAGGTCTTCAGTCTGGAAAACACATTACCGCAATTAGATGTCCTATATATGACAAGAGTGCAGAAAGAACGTTTTTTCAACGAAGAAGAATATATCCGGTTAAAAGATATCTATGTCCTCAACGAGGAGAAACTGCAACAGGCCAAGCCTGATATGCCGGTTCTGCACCCTCTCCCAAGAGTTGACGAGATTTCACTTGATGTAGACAATGATCCGAGAGCCGCTTATTTCGACCAGGTGCAGAACGGAAAATATATACGAATGGCTCTTATCATGTCCCTCCTCGGCATTCCGGATCCTGCCACAGGAGAAACAATCCTGAATCTGAATTGTTAAACTATAAAGATCCGGATTCAATATAAAAAGGGAATCTTTCAATTAAAAAGATTCCCTTTTTATGATTTCTTACTCTGCTGTTGTACCTGCAGAAATTTTCGTATCCGCAGAAGTTTTCGCCTCTACCGGAGTTTCAACCACCGTCTTGACCCCATCCAGACCCGTGATGTTCACGTTCTTGTTGACCTTTGCATCGTATGTATTTGCACGCATGATATCCGCAATATCAATACCGGTCACTTCTTTTACAGACTCCATTGTCTTCGCAAGCACCTGTGGTACATAGGCACCCATTGAACCAACACCGGAGCCTTCACCGTTGCCATCAATGATCGTAACCTTATCGATCGTAGAGAGTGGTTCTGCGATTGCCTTCGCCATCTCCGGCAATGCCTTCACAATCATTTCCACCATCGCTGCCTGTCCGTATTTCTTCATTGCTTCGGCCTTCTTCTCCAGTGCCTCCGCTTCTGCAAGACCCTTTGCTTCGATTGCCTTCGCTTCCGCTTCACCGACCGCACGGATACCCTCGGCCTCCTGCTGTTTTGCAAAAAGCTCCGCTGCGGCCTGTGCCTTCTTCGCTTCCGCTTCCTGCTGCTTTTCAAACTTATCTGCCTCTGCATTTCTCTGACGCTTGTAAAGCTCGGCATCTGCCTGCTGTTGTTTTGCAAACTTATCTGCCTCAGCCTTCTTACGGATATCTGCATCGAGAGACTGCTCCATAACCTCGGCTTCCTTCTTCTTCAAGTCAACTTCCTTCTCCTGACGTGCGATATCTGCCTCAGTCTTTGTAACCTCAATGGTCTTACGCTGTGCTTCCTTCTGAATCTCGTAAGCCGCATCCGCTTCCGCATTTTTCGTATCTTCGATGGTCTTTAATTCTGCTTTCTTGATTGACAGCTCATTCTGCTTAACAGCAATCTCTGTATCGGATAATACCTTTGCATCGTTCGCTTCTTTTCTCGCCTGTGCCTGTGCGATTGCCACATCACGGTCTGCATTTGCTTTGGCAATACTTGCATTCTTCTGGATGGCTGCCATGTTATCCTGTCCAAGTGCGATGATCAGATCATTCTGATCCTCTACATGCTGGATGTTGCAGGAAATAATCTCAATACCCAGACGGTTCATATCCACCTGTGCCTTCTCCTGCACCTGATCACCGAAAGACTTACGATCATTACACAAGTCCTTCAGGCTGATCGTACCAATGATTTCTCGCATATTACCCTGCAGAGAATCTACCAGTGCTTCCATGATCTGCGGTTCCTTCATGTTCAGGAAGTTCTTCATGGCAAGCTGAATGCCTTCTTCATCCGTACGGATCTTAACCTTCGCAACCGCATCGATATTTACACCGATGAAATCCAGTGTCGGTACATAATCGCCCGTCTTGATATCGATACTGATCTGCTTGATCAGCAGTTCATCCTTCCGCTCGAAGAAAGGAAGCTTTAAGCCTGCTTTACCAATCAGGATCTTCGGCGTCTTTCTTAAACCGGAAATAATATACGCCTTATCCGGTGGTGATTTAACATAACTGGTAAATAGAATCACCAGAAATACTACAACAATGATACCAATTGCAATTGCTGAACCCGGCATAATATAACCCTCCTTATTTTGACAAATAAAATAAACCCATTCGCACTATAAAAATAACAGCATGGCTTGCAAGACTGCAATGCCATGCTGTATTTTCATCATTTTTATTTAGAACTTTCCAGCGTTTGCTGCTTCCTCTACGGAAACGGCAACAGCTACGGTAGCACCTACCATAGGGTTGTTACCCATACCGATCAGACCCATCATTTCTACGTGTGCAGGAACTGATGAAGAACCAGCGAACTGTGCATCTGAATGCATACGTCCTAATG
>CABQJA010000241.1 GCA_902464345.1 uncultured Clostridium sp. | reverse complement strand
GTGCTATTCTGGAGAAGGATGTCCTTAAAATCCCAAAGGATTATCTGACAACCGGAAGCAACTCATCCAAGCGCAAATTCTTAAATGTACGGACTATGGATGAAAACGGCAATCTGTCCATTCAGCAAATTGCGCCTACGATCTATAATTCAGATGATACCTACTGCTATGTCAATCCGGCAGAGTTTGCGGACGGAGCAGTTCTGGTTAAGAATGATTCGGATCAGACACTGAATGTCTCGGATGCCGGGCATACAACCCTGACGGGTGTTTATTATGCAAGTGAAGGAATTGCAACCTTTAAACAGATAGAAATACTGACTGCAGATGATGAATTTACGATTATTAAGGAGGGAGTTGATTACAGCCTGTCCATGTATGATCGAATTATTCTGGATGCTTCTACCGTAGAAGAGGGTCAGATTATATAAATTCTTATTAGGAGATGATAGTTGTGATAAAAGAGAACATTCTTGACGTACAGAAAAAGATTGAAGCTGCCTGCCAGCGGGTAAACCGTGATCCATCGGAGGTGACGCTGATCGCGGTCAGCAAGACGAAGCCATTATCCGATATTGAGGAAGCCATAGATGCAGGAATGACTGAGTTTGGTGAGAATAAGGTTCAGGAGCTGGTTGATAAAATAGAGCATGTCAGCCGTCCGGTTCACTGGCATCTGATCGGTCATTTACAGACCAATAAGGTAAAATACATTGTTGATAAAGATCTGCTGATTCATTCTGTGGATTCTGTAAAACTTGCAAATGAGATTCAAAAGGATGCCCTGAAAAAGCAGGCACATTGCAACATTCTCCTTGAAGTAAATGTTGCTCAGGAGGCATCCAAATTCGGCTTTACAGTAGAAGAGGTACCGGCAGCCGTAGAAGAGATTTCGAAGTTGTCCAATGTCCACATTCAGGGTTTGATGACAATTGCACCTTTTGTTGAAAATCCCGAAGATAACCGTGAAATTTTTGCAAAACTGCACAAATTATTACTTGACATAAAATCAAGAAACATTGATAATGTTAATATGAGTGTACTATCTATGGGTATGACAAATGACTACGTAGTTGCGGTTGAAGAAGGGGCAACTATGGTTCGTGTCGGAACAGGTATTTTCGGTGCACGAAATTATAATATTTAGAGATAGGAGATCAGAAATGGGCAAAGGAATTGACAAGTTTTTGAACATCCTCAGTCTGAGCAGTGCAGATGACGATGATGATTACGATAATGATGATTTATTTGACAGTGAAGTCGATCTGGTAGAAGAACCGCCAAGGCGTCAGAAGAAAGAAAAGCCGGCACCGGTCAGCCAGGCAACCGCGACCGTATCATCCGGCTCCGGAAAGACAAGTACCTTTTCTTCTTATAAAAATGACGACGATTATGAACCGGTTTCATATACGAAAAAGCCAAAGGTTGTCAGACAGCCAAAGGCTAGTGCAGGCACTAATAGTAAAGTAGTTTCAATGAATAGTAGAGGTAGCAAAGTGTACGTAATCAGACCAAAGGAATTTAATGAAGCACAGGATATTACCGATTTCCTGAATGAAGGTAAGACAATTGTAATCAATATGGAGGGTATTGATCTGACATTAGCTCAGCGAATCATTGATTTCGTGGGCGGAGCATGTTATGCGTTGGATGGTTCTCTGCAGGCAATTTCAAATAATATCTTTATTGCAGCACCACATGATATTGAAGTAACCGGAGATTTACGGGAAGAGATCTTAAATGAATCAACCGTTTCTCCAAATCTTAGTACATTTTAAGAAATAGAGGAGGACAGGCCGTTATGATCACACCAGTTGAAATACAATCAAAATCCTTCAAATCCGGTATCGGTTATGATAAAAAGGATGTTGATGGATTTATTACTGAAATTTTGGAAAATTATGAGGAATTATATCGCTCAAACGTTGAGTTAAAAGATAAGGTAAATATGCTCAATGAGGGACTGCAGCATTATAAGAATATCGAAGCTTCCTTACAGAAGGCTCTGGTTCTTGCTGAGAAGACCTCAGAGGAGACAATCCGGACTGCCGAGTTAAAGGCTCAGACCATTGAGATGGAGGCTGTTAATAAGGCAAAAGCACATACAGCAGATGCAAAACAGGAATTAGAGCGTGTACATAATCAGACAATTGCACTGGTTCAGCAGTACACCAAGTACAAGGCACAGTTTACTCAGTTCCTGCATGCACAGCTTGATCTGATCAACAGTGATACCTTCAAGGTGGAAGCCGGTGAGTTTGCAGCATTTGCAAAATCTGCAGCATCCGCAAAGGATGCCTATATCAGTTCCAATCCTATGTCTGATTTTATTGCAGATGGTGAACAGGCACAGCTTCCTGGTTTTGACACCGGTGAGGATAGCGGTATGCTTGGTCAGCGTGATGAGGCAGATGCATATGGCATGGAATTCGGTCCATCTGGTATGTCTACACAGGAAAAGAAAGAAGATTCCTTTGTAGATCCGTTTGATGTAATTAAAAAACAGCCGGAAGCTGCAGCAGCAGAGGCTCCAAAGG
>CABQJA010000240.1 GCA_902464345.1 uncultured Clostridium sp. | reverse complement strand
ATCCGATATTTTTCAGATAACTGCCTGAAATAATCATTGAAAAAAGAAGACATATATAATATAATTGAGCCTAGAACAAAGGCGTCTTACAATCCCTGAACGTTATTTGCTTCAGGGATTTCTATATGCAGTCATAATGAACCGCGACCTCATTATGATTTTAGCATATGCAGGTCAATTACGCCGCTTTCGTTCGAGGAGTATTATTTATTATAAGGAGGAGTTTGTGATGTCATACGTTGATGACGTGCTTGCATTAGTTCAGAAGAAGAATGCAAGTGAACCAGAGTTTTTGCAGGCAGTTGATGAGGTATTGAATTCTCTTCGCCCGGTTATCGAGGCAAATGAGGAAGCTTACAAGAAGGATGCTTTACTTGAGCGTTTATGTGAGCCAGAGAGACAGTTTAAGTTTCGTGTACCTTGGGTAGATGACAATGGACAGGTTCAGGTTAATACTGGTTATCGTGTACAGTTTAACTCAGCAATCGGACCTTACAAGGGTGGTTTAAGATTACATCCATCAGTAAATATTGGTATTATCAAGTTCTTAGGCTTCGAGCAGATCTTCAAGAATTCCCTGACCGGTCTTCCAATCGGCGGTGGTAAAGGTGGTTCTGACTTTGATCCTAAGGGTAAATCAGACCGTGAAGTTATGGCATTCTGCCAGAGCTTTATGACAGAGCTGTGCAAGTACATCGGTGCTGACACAGACGTACCTGCCGGTGATATCGGAACAGGTGCAAGAGAGATCGGTTATATGTATGGTCAGTATAAGAGAATCCGTGGTTTATACGAAGGTGTATTAACCGGTAAGGGATTATCTTATGGTGGATCTTTAGCAAGAACAGAAGCTACCGGTTATGGTCTGTTATATTTCACAAGAGAAATGTTAAAGTGCAACGGTCATGACATCGCAGGTAAGACTGTATGTGTATCCGGTTCCGGTAATGTAGCAATCTATGCTGTACAGAAGGCACAGCAGATGGGTGCTAAGGTTGTAACAGTATCTGACTCTACCGGTTGGGTATATGATCCGGAAGGAATTGATGTTGCATTACTGAAGGAAGTTAAGGAAGTTAAGCGTGCTCGTCTGACTGAATATGCAGCAGCTCGTCCAAGTGCTCAGTATCATGAGGGACGTGGCGTATGGTCAATCAAGTGTGATGTTGCTCTTCCATGTGCAACTCAGAACGAGTTACTGATTGACGATGCTAAGCAGTTAGTTGCTAACGGTTGTATCGCAGTAGCAGAGGGTGCTAACATGCCTACTACATTAGAGGCTACCAAGTACTTACAGGAGAACGGTGTTCTGTTTGCTCCTGGTAAGGCAGCAAACGCTGGTGGTGTTGCAACATCTGCATTAGAGATGAGCCAGAACAGCGAGAGATTATCATGGACATTTGAAGAGGTTGATGCAAAGCTTCAGGGAATCATGGAGAATATCTTCCATAACGCTGATGAGGCTGCTAAGAAGTATGCAAAGCCTGGTGATTATGTAGCCGGTGCTAATATCGCTGGTTTCTTAAAGGTTGTAGATGCTATGAATGCTCAGGGTATTGTATAGTCAAGACCATAAATAGATACGAGATCATAAAAGAGAGTCCTGTAGGTGAAAGCCCGCAGGACTTTCTTGCTATGATGAGGGAAATGTGGATACATTAGAAATGGAAGAGAAGTCAATGAATGAAAGGAAGAATAAGTTAAACTTTATATCGGCGGAAGGTCATGCTCCGGTGATCCTGTACATTTCCAATCGGGAGATGGACTTTCAGACAACTGATCTATACGAGCGGATAAAAATGATTGCCGGAACAGGATTTGATTTTTGTGAACTGGTAGTAGATGAGTGGGACCGTATGCTCACGCCATGGCCGGTGGCTGACTGTATGAAGGGCAGATACTTTACCGGAGAGGGCGGGATATTGATGGAAGAGATAGAAAAAGAAATAATACCAATGATCAATACCAGACTGCCGGATCATCAGCAATTATATATTGCAGGCTATTCTCTGGCAGGGCTGTTTTCCTTATGGACATTGTATCAGAGCACGGTATTTGATGGGGCAGTTTGCTGTTCGGGTTCTTTATGGTATCCGGGATGGGAAACATATATGCAACAGTCATTCCTTCAGAGAAGCTCTGAAATCTATTTGAGTCTGGGCAAACAGGAACCTAAGACCAAGCATCCGCTTATGAAACGAATCGGAGAAATTACCGAAAAGCAGTATCGGCAATTAGAACAGGATAAAAATGCAGAACGGGTAGCATTCGAATGGCAGGAGGGCGGACATTTTAGCAATGTACAGGAACGGGTTGCCATGGGAATCCGCTGGATTCTTGCATAAATAGATATGAATTAATTTGATTCCGCTTTCCGGGCTAACTGAGCCTGAAGTTCTCGATTTAATGTCTGCAATTCCTGATTGGAAGTCTGCAACTCCTGATTATTCCGTTTCAGCTCATCAATCGTAGCCTGCATTTCGTCAATCATGTAGTCAACCGTATTTTCATCCAGTATCTGTAATTCTTTTGAAAAAAGTC
>CABQJA010000239.1 GCA_902464345.1 uncultured Clostridium sp. | reverse complement strand
AATGATACCGTTTAGGAGAAGCTGTCCCTGGTGGCAAGATTCGGTGTTACGATCTACTTTGGAAAACCGGATAAGAAGCAGTTCCAGGAGATTGTACGTGAACTGGCAAAGAAGAACGGAATTGATATGCCGGATGATGAATTATTGCTGGAAGCAAACAAGTGGGAATTAAGCCACGGAGGATTATCCGGAAGAACCGCCCAGCAGTTTATCGATTACCTGGCAGGAACCAGATAAGATTTGAAAAAAGATCTTACAACCGGAAATGTGACAAAGACAATGCTGCTGTTTGCAGGTCCTATGATCTTGGGAAACCTGCTGCAGCAGTGTTATAATATTGTGGACATGCTGATTGTCGGAAGGGCGCTTGGGGCGGGGGCTCTGGCGGCAGTAGGTTCGGCATACAGTCTGATGACATTTCTGACTTCGGTGCTGATCGGAATGTGTATGGGAAGCGGATCATTATTCTCTTATTCGATCGGAAAACGGGATACGGCGCGGCTGCAATATGAAATGACGGCATCATTTTCCTTTATTGGAATCGTGACGATCGTGATGAACATTGTTGTGTTTGTGTGTATGAAATCGATCCTGGATATTCTTCAGATACCGGAGGATATTTATGGAATGATGCAGGAATATGTATGGTATATATTCTGGGGCATCTTTTTTGTTTTTCTTTATAATTACTTTTCGTTTCTGCTAAGAGCGGCGGGAGATTCGGTGGTGTCACTGGTATTTCTGGGAATCTCTTCGGGACTAAATATTGTGCTGGATCTTGCACTGGTGTATGGAATCCGTATGGGAATCAAAGGCGCGGCGATCGCGACAGTCATATCCCAGATTGTATCCGGGATTGGAATCTGCATTTATACATGGATGAAAATGCCGGGATTACGTTTTTCCCTGCGGCCGGAAAGAATAAAGGAAAGCCAAAGTGTAATGGGAGAAGTGGTGCGCTATTCGGCTGCGTCAAGTATCCAGCAGTCAGTGATGAATTTTGGAATCCTGATGATACAGGGTCTGGTCAACAGCTTTGGAACCGCAGTCATGGCGGCATTCGCAGCGGCTGTGAAGATTGATTCATTTGCTTATATGCCGGCGCAGGAATTTGCAAATGCATTTTCTATCTTCATTTCCCAGAACCGGGGAGCCGGAAAGGAAAAAAGAGTACAGAAAGGTGTCCGTAGTGCAGTAACGGTATCGGCAGCGTTCTGTATCTGTGTGTCGGTGTTAATCTACTTTGGAGCCAGATATCTGATGCTGGCATTTATCGACGGCAGTGAGCATGAGATCATCCGCGTCGGGATACAGTATCTGCATATCGAAGGAGCATTTTACTGTGGAATCGGCATTCTGTTCTTGTGGTATGGGTATTACAGAGCGGTCGGAAGACCGGAGATGTCGGTGGTGCTGACGGTGATCTCGCTTGGAACGAGAGTGCTGCTTTCTTATACACTGGCACCGATAAAGTCGATTGGAGTGATTGCAATCTGGTGGTCAATTCCGATCGGATGGTTCCTGGCAGACGTGACAGGATATGTCTATTTGCAATATATGAATAAGAAGGCAAAAATGTGCAGGGATTAATCCTGCACATTTTTTATATTCGATATATCAGAATCGATGACGAGTGAATAGTTTGTATAGTAAACGACGAATCCCGGTTTTGCACCGTTTGGTTTCTTAACGTGTTTTTTCTGAATGTAGTCGATCTCTACTTTGTCAGCACCACGATTCTTAGAATAGTAAGCGGCCAGACGACCTGCTTCTTCAAAGGTACGGTCCGGAAGTTCATCCCCGCCGCTTTTGACGATAACGTGAGATCCCGGAGCACCCTTTGCATGGAACCACCAGTCATTGCCATTGGCAAAAGAAAAAGTAAGTTCTTCATTTTGCAGGTTGTTCTTTCCAACGTACATATCATAACCATCACTGGAAATGTAATGCATTGGTTTGCTGGTCAGTTTAACTTTTTTCTTCGTATGTTTTCTGCGGATATAGCCGCTCTGCATCAGTTCCTCTTTGATCTGGGCAAGATCCGCTTCGCTCAGAGCAATGTCAAGTGCGTTGCTGATAGATTCCAGATACTGGATATCATCGGCAGTTTCCTGGATCAGCTCCGTCAATACTTCAAATGTACGCTTCTGTTTGTTGTATTTTGCAAAATAACGTTGCGCATTCTCGCCCGGAGTCTGTGTCGGATCAAGCGGGATAGTAATCTCTTCGTTGGTATAATAATTCAGGGCAGTCAGTTCTTTTGATCCCGGTTCCAGATTATAGCCGTAAGTATTGATCAGTTCTCCGTAAACTTTATATTTGTCACGCTTTTCCGTTCCCTTTAACTGCTTGGACTGAAGATCGTATTTTTTGCGGTTCCGTTCCAGTGCTGTCTGGACAACGTGCCGGAGATCTGCACTTTTCTGATGGATTCTGGTCAGTGTGTTACGTGTGGAATAATACGTATAGAGGACTTCCGAGATGGAAAAGAACTCTTTTTTTGTATATTCGTTAAAATGTGTGACCGGAAGGGCACTGAATTCCTT
>CABQJA010000238.1 GCA_902464345.1 uncultured Clostridium sp. | reverse complement strand
AATTAACCTCCAAGTTTAGTTAAGTTCATTATAAAAGATTTTGTTGAACGATACACCATTTTTACCGGGTCATTCAAGTACTATATTTCGTAGTTATAGGGAATGTATCCCCCATATATTGATATAGTCCCAATCTCTAGTTTTATACTACTAACTTTATTATATCATTATATAGCACTTTGCACCAACTGTTTTTTCCTGATAACCGTCTTCACCTGTCACTATACAAATATTATTATATTGTTTTTCCGTAAGTCTGAGTAATCTGACCATTCCCGTCTTTGGTGCCACTTCCTCTATTCTCCGATAATGTTTTTCAGAAGTTTTTCTATTTTGTACTATTCGCATATATACTTCCGGGGCAATTCGAATATATCCATCTTTCTGAAGAAATTTTCGTAACTTTGTATACTCCGTCTTGGTTCCCCATTTATTAGTCGGACTCAGTATTGCTATTAATCTCATTCTGTAATTCCCTCCAAACTCTCAATCGGGAGAATCTGCGGAAGCATTAATTTCTCATCCGATTGTCCAAGAATAATTCTTTTTAAGCTTTCAACCATTATATCAATTGCAGACATGACATTTATCTTTATACCATCTATCATACAAGCATTATGTAATACATGTGCAATTTCTCTTCTTTCATTTTTCGTAAGTTGTATATTGGAGCCTATATCAACTTCGTGTCTTATGATTGACGTATTTTGCCTTATACTTTGAATAAACGATCGTCTGATCCTTATACAGTCCATAATATCCGGAAGCCGCATAGCTGATGGAGATTGCGATCAGATAGAAGGAAACACCTTCAAAGCCAAACAGCTCAAACGCAATGAGGATAGATGTGATCGGGCAATTGGTCACACCACAGAATACCGCTACCATACCGGCTGCCGCACAGATTGAGGCCGGCATTCCAAGAATCGGTCCCAGCACACAACCAAAGGTGGCTCCGATACAGAAGGACGGAACGATCTCACCGCCACGAAACCCTGCCCGCATCGTCAGTGCCGTCAGGATCAGCTTCCAGAAGAATGCCAGCTTATTAACCTGTCCGTCCTCAATGGCCGCTGTGATCAGACCAGTGCTGGCTCCCATGTAATCGGTTGTATGCAAAAGCAATGTCAGTATAATAATAATTCCACTGGCTACAACTACCCGGATATACGGATTCTTCAACCATTTCTGATAAGCGTCCTCGATGCCCTTTAATACCATGCAGAACAGGATGCTGACCAATGCACAGCCGAGCGCCAGTACCCCCATCTTAATTCCGGTCTCCAGTGTCAGTTCCGGAATATTGGTAACATGGAAGGTCTCCGGATGAATTCCCATGCTGGCTGCGAACTTCGTTGCGATCAATGCCGCAATGACACATGGCACCAATGCAGTGTAATACATAACACCGACACTGACCACCTCCATGGCAAACACAGCCGCCGCCATCGGTGTCCCGAACAATGCGGCAAATGCGGCACTCATTCCGCACATAACCATCACATGTCGATCCTCTTCATCCAGCCGGATCCATCTGCCAAGCTGATTGCCGATACTACCGCCAAGCTGGATCACCGCGCCCTCTCTTCCGGCCGATCCACCGACCAGATGGGTCAAAGCGGTAGAGGCGAAGATCAACGGTGCGGATTTTAACGGAACATCATCCTTTGCACTGATCGTAGAGAATACCTGATTTGCTCCGCGGTCATCCTTGCCAAAGGTCTGATATAAAAATACGATCACAAGTCCGGCTAACGGAAGGCAGAAGAATATCCACCCATGCTCCTGCCGGAAGTCCGTTACGGATGTCAGCACAAAGGCAAATAATGTGCTGGCTCCTCCGACGACGCAGCCGGTCAGGGCTGCCAGTATCAGCCATTTTCCAAGGCTTGTCATATCCTTGCGGATTCGTCCACTATAATACTGTAAATGCTCTTTCTCTTTCACATGCCGCAGTTCTCTTGCTTTCCTGCGTGATTCCTGTTTTTCCATATCTGATTCGTTTTTCATGATTCTCTCTTCCCTGCTGTTGCTTTATTGTTATTACTTTTCTGCTGTTACTTCTTTATGCTTGCTACTTTATTTCCGGTTTCTGCTCCTGCTTCTTACTCTTGTTGCTTTCGTGCCGGTTTCTGTTATCATTCTTCTTTTCGATTTCTTTTCTCATTTTATTCGAAACCTCTTATTTTTTCAATGTTTTTTCATGGATTCTGCCTTGTATACCCATCAAAACAGCTTGCATTCTTTGGAATAAAATGTTAGGATTTTAACAGTATGAAACGTTAAGGGGGTTTTACCTTGAGTTATATCAAACATAAATCAGAGGAATCTGTCGAGGATTATCTGGAGACAATTCTCGTTTTAAGTGAGCGTCTTCCGGTTGTTCGTTCCGTAGATATTGCAAATGAGCTGGCCTACTCGAAGCCAAGTGTCAGTGTTGCCATGAAGAATTTAAAGACCCGCGAGCTTATTACCGTAACAGATGATGGCTATATTTATCTGACGGATGAGGGAAAACATATTGCAGAGACTGTTTATGAACGGCATACCCTGTTTTCAAAATGGCTGATTCGTCTGGGCGTTGATCCGGAAATTGCGACACAGGATGCCTGTAAGATGGAACACGATA
>CABQJA010000237.1 GCA_902464345.1 uncultured Clostridium sp. | reverse complement strand
AACCTATTGTGTCTATATACCCTGCATCCTGCCATTCCGCCGCAAGCCATAATCAGCAGGATCATATACATCCATGGACAACTCTCATCCCCTGTTTTCGGTGCATTTGTGGTTGCCGTAGTGCCTGCTCCGTTATCTGATGCGGCAGTTGTTCCGCCTGCTGTAGTAGCTGTCCCACTTTCCGTAGTTGCTTCCGTGGTGTCCTTCCCACCTTCTGTAGTAGCTGTCCTACTTTCCGTAGTTGCCTCTGTGGTGTCCTTCCCACCTTCTGTAGTTGTCTCTGTGGTATTTCCGGCTTCTGTAGTTGTGCCTCCTGCTGCCCGTTTAATTCCAAAATTCGCACTACATTCGCCATCTGTATAAACCACTGTTATCTTATGTGTGCCGACAGACAGTCCCTTTAAATAACCGGCTTTTAATGTAATACTCATAGAACCGGATTCTACTGTATACTGATCCGCTGAAAGCATGATACCATCGACCTTTATGCCTGTAAGCTTGCTGATTTCTCCGTTTACACGGAATCTTAATGTACCGTTGCCGCCCTGCGTCCATGAAGCATTTTCTCCCTCCAGGAACTTATAGGTACTTTGTACTACTGTCGGCTGCATGGTCTTAAGTGCCATAGTATATACAGTATCACATCCTTCATCGACTGTTATTTGGGATGCATCGACCGCTTCTCCATTCAAAGTCATAGTCAGTCCCGTATCTACGTCTGCAAAGTAATTTTCGTTGACTGTCTTAAGTTTGATACTGTACGTATAGGTTTTGTCTTTTTCAAAGGCAATTATCTTTTTATCAACCGGCAACTTTGCATTTTCTTCCGCATCCGAATACCAGGATCTTACCGGTACCAGACTGCCGTCATCCTGCTTTTCCATTTCCTCCCAGCACTCATATGCAATCCTGTAATCAGCTGCATTCTCGCCGGTCAATGCTGCGGTTGCCTTCGGTGCGTCACCTACTTTATATGAAAGAGTCGCATTCGCCACTTCAATCTTCTTAATTTCCTTCGGCACCGTCATCCTCATAATATTCTGCGCATCAACAAGTACGTAGTCTTCTCCGCTCTTTTTATTTGTAATCGTAAAGGCTGCTCCGTTAATAATTACTGAAGTCTGTTCCGTAAAGCTGACATCCCAGAGTTGACAAGCAACGGTTATGGAATAATAATAGGTCTTTCCTGCTTCAAAGGTTTTTAACAGCTGACTCTCATCCCTCGGATTCTCAGAATCACGAGAGGAACACCACTTGACCTTATTTCCATTCTCATCCAGCTCACTCCATTGCTCACTTAAAATATAATATTTTCCATTATCTTCCTCCGCCACCTGTGCTGTGAATACCGGGGCATCGCCGTCCTGAAACTGCAAGGTTGCTCCGGTAATCTTCGCTTTATCATACATCAGTGTGCCGTTCTTATATTCCCTATATTTTATCCGGCTCATATCTCCAAGGTTAAATATGCCGTTTTCCTTAAAGTATTCTGTCGCATCACTGCCGTCCATATTCGGACTGGCTATCAGAGATGCCTTTGTACTTTGACAAACAAAATCCCCGCCACCTTTTATTGTAGTCATGGTATCACTCCGCAGGATCACCGAAAAATCTGTATGCTCACATCCCCGGTAAAGATAATTCGACCCCGACGAATACAGAGAAACCGCCTGCGGAACATCCACTCCTGCAGGTGCAAGACTGCTGTCTGCTGTAATCGTAAGTCTGGCTGCCGCATCACACGGTATAACACTAATGTTTGCATAAATTCCATACTTGGAACCGGTAACACTGCAATCTCCATTAATCCGCAGATACACCCTGGTTTCCGGCTCCGGATTGTAAATACCTGCATTCAAAGGATCCTCTGAACCACCCTTTGCTGTAATGCTTACATTTACCAGATTCACGTATATTGACTCTATAGGAGCACCGTATTTCCCGACTGTATTGACCAGTATGTTTGCCTCCTGCTCGGTACAGGCTGCAATCTCTCCACTTTCCTCATTATACTTCCAATAGCTTGCCTCTTCTAACGGAACCGTCAGTTTATTGCCGCCGATATATATTGTCTGTGTATTATCGTCCGTATCATCTGCAAATACGGTAGCCGGTACCATTGCAAAGATCATACTAAGTGCAAGCATAACGCTTACCAGCCGTTTGATAGCATAGCTTTTACGTGTCATTTTCATAAAAAAATCCCCCTTTTATCCTCATTTACATTGATTGAAATCAGACCATCGATTATGATATGATGTTCATTGTACCATAGATTTTCTTCCATTACTATTGTTTAAATTAAACAACGTGGCATTTATTGAATCATTCCTCTGATATTGCTAATACTTTGCTATCATACGATATCCAGCAATCGCCTTTTTGCGATAAATTGCGTTCAGACGGACGCTATAACATCCAGAATCGATTCCGTTATTCTGCCTTTCTCTGTCGGTTCATAATCAGAATCAAATCCACTTATTTGCAGATAGCAGGCTACCTTTTCCTCAATCTCTATATATGTTGCATCCGAAAGATCTGCTGAAAAGTCCAGGTTTAATCCTATCTCCTGCATAAATTTAATTTGTGTGATGTTAAATATTTTACTCATTGCATTTTCAATTATCTCTTGCATACTATATAAATCCCTTCATATAATCACAGTCTTCTGCTATTC
>CABQJA010000236.1 GCA_902464345.1 uncultured Clostridium sp. | reverse complement strand
ATCAAACGTAGAACAGATGAATGTTTTAGCTGATGAGATTTTAAAATAAAAAAAGGGAAATGCCAAAAGATGTAGAATAATTATAATAGGCTGAGAAATTTGAAAAATATCAGATGTTTGAATAGAAATACGGAGAATACAGGAAGGAGGCATCTGACTTATGACAATTCGTGAGAAGCAGGAGCAGTGGGAACATAAATACTTAAGCTGTTATGCATCATTGAGCAGTGAATCCCGTGGCAGGGATGTGGAAGAGCCTCAATGTGATTTGAGACCGATCTATCAGAGAGACCGGGACAGGATCATACATTCCAAATCATTTCGCAGGCTAAAGGATAAAACGCAGGTATTTTTATCGCCGGAGGGAGATCATTATCGAACCAGACTGACCCATACATTAGAGGTTGCACAGAATGCCAGAACGATTGCCAGAGCCCTGCGATTAAATGAAGATTTAACCGAGGCAATTGCACTCGGACATGATCTGGGGCATACGCCGTTCGGACATGCCGGAGAGCGGGCACTAAGTGCCGCCCTGTGGGATCTGCTGGAGATTCAGCTGTCGGATGCCGGATTAAAAGGGACAGAGGAATATCAAAAGAAGCTGTTCCGACCAGATGGAGGGCCGCGGGCGATGTTCCATCATAACGAGCAGAGTATCCGCGTGGTAGAGAAGCTGGAGAAAAAGGGACAGGGACTGAACCTGACCTGGGAAGTCCGGGATGGAATTCTGAATCACCGTTCCAGCTGTATGCCATCCACGATGGAGGGAAAAGTAGTAAGATTCGCAGATAAGATTGCATATATTAATCATGATATTGACGATGCGATGCGTGCGGGGATCATTTCAGAAGAAGATCTTCCACGGGAATGCACAGAGGTTCTGGGACATACAACCAGAGACCGGATCAATTCCATGATCCATGATATTGTCCGGAACAGTGAAGGAGAACCGGTGATCATGATGTCGGAACGGATTGAAACTGCAATGAAGGAGTTGCGGGAGTATATGTTTCAGAATGTATATTTTAATCCGAAGGCAAAGGGGGAAGAGGTTCGGGCAGAGTCAATGATCCGGCAGTTATTCTGGCATTATTATGAGAATGCGAAGGAGCTTCCGGAGGAATATCTGCAGATGATACAGGAAGGTGAGCGGACAGAGGTTGTGGTCTGCGATTACATTGCGGGTATGACGGATTCCTATGCAGTTCATACATTTGAAGATATATTTGTTCCAAAAGCATGGCGCGGATAAGGAGGATGCTATGTTTTATTCAGAAGATCTGATAGAAGAGGTACGATCCAGAAACGATATCGTGGATGTGATCAACTCTTATGTCAGTTTAAAGAAAAAAGGAAATACATATACGGCATGCTGCCCGTTCCATAATGAGAAGACACCGTCCTTTCATGTGAGCCGGGATAAGCAGCTATATCATTGCTTCGGCTGTGGAGCGGCCGGAACGGTTTATACATTTCTGCAACAGTATGAAAATTATACATTCCCGGAGGCGGTAGAGTTTCTAGCGGACCGGGCCGGTGTGACACTTCCGAAGCGGGAAATGACCGAGCGGGAGCGGATGGAGGCGGACTATAACAGCGCCTTACGGGAAGTCAATAAGATGGCGGCCGGATATTTCTACTATGCTCTGCGTATGAAGGATGGAGAACCAGCAAGGAACTATCTGACCGACCGGGGACTGTCGGAGGATACGATCCGGAATTTCGGACTGGGATATTCCCGGATGTATCGGGATGATCTTTATAAATATCTGAAACAGAAGGGATACTCGGATGAACTGTTAAAGGATTCCGGTCTGGTGCGGTTTGATGAAAAGCATGGTGCCAGTGATGTGTTCTGGAACCGGGTCATGTTTCCGATCATGGATCTGAACGGAAAGGTGATCGGCTTCGGCGGACGTGTAATGGGTGATGGATTGCCGAAGTACGTGAATTCACAGGAAACCAAGATTTATGAGAAACGGAGACATCTGTACGGATTCCATCTAGCAAGGCGGTCAAAGCGGGAAGGCTATATCCTCTGTGAGGGCTATATGGATGTCATTTCCATGCATCAGGCAGGCTTTGATAATGCGACGGCCTCGTTGGGTACGGCATTTACGATTCAGCAGGCAATGCTGCTCAAACGTTATACCGATAAGGTATATCTGGCATATGACAGTGACGGTGCCGGTGTCAATGCAGCACAGAAGGCGATTCCAATCCTGCGGGAAGTCGGGATCTCTGCAAGAGTGATCAATATGCAGCCATATAAAGATCCGGATGAGTTTATGAAGAATCTGGGGGCTGAGGAGTTTGAAAAGCGGATCGCGCAGGCAGAGAGCAGTCTGATGTTTCAGGTGCGGATTGCTGCCGGAAATTATAATCAACAGGATCCGGAGGGACGGACGCAGTTCCAGCAGGAAGTGGTGAAGCTGGTTTCTGTGTTGAAAGATCCATTGGAACGGGATAATTATATTGAAGCAATTGCCAATCAATATTTTATCGATAAAAAGAAACTGACGGATTCCGTGAATCGATATGGAAAGTATCAGATGGAACGGAAACAATATCAGGAGGCAGTTCAGGAAGAAACACCACAGGATACAAGAAGGCGGGAGCGGCTGGAAGAACGCAAGCAACAGCCACAGAGACTGCTTCTGACCTGGCTTGTGAATTATCCGGCACAGCT
>CABQJA010000235.1 GCA_902464345.1 uncultured Clostridium sp. | reverse complement strand
CAGCTGTATAAACAATCAGATCAATGTTATCTGTGATATTCTCGGCTTTCTGACCAATCGTAATGGTGGCACCCAGCTTTTCTAACATAGCAGTAATATCCGAAGCTTTGGAATCAGATCCGCTGACTGTGAATCCCTCCTGCAAGATGATTTCAGCAAGACCGCTCATACTGATACCGCCAATTCCGATAAAATGAACGTGAATCGGTTGATTAAAATTTATCTGATACATAGTTTTACCATCCTTTTACAGAACTCTTTCTTTATTATATGGTACATAAAGATTTACTGATAGTCATTATAGTATAGTGGTATGAACACGTCAATAATAGTTTTTAGAATGCGTATTGAGACAGAATCATTCAGGAACCTGCGATTACCATCAGAATGCCGATGATCAGAACGGTCTTCCAGGCAAAGTTAAATTCCGGATAGTTATCAATACCTTTATTGTGGATGTGTTTTCGAAAAATGTTAAATAATATTTAATAAGATTGGGCGGATTTTAATATTTTCTTCAAATTGACGATGTCATATTATCATGCTATCATTATGGCATTAGCAGGGGTTATTAGAGTTGCTGTTTTTTTTTATGTCTGAATATTTATGCGGTAAGTCGGAAATCTAACGCAGCGGAGAAAGGAGTAAAACCATGTACAGAAAGAAACTATGGAAGCCGGTCATAGCCGGTACGTTGGCATTGGCGATGGCATTTACGCCGGTTGGAACAACCGGAGCAGTCTATGCGGCAGAAGAGACTGAGGTGACAACAGAGGCGGATACCGAGGCAGAAGCGTCAACAGAGGGGGCGGATACCGAGGCAGAAGCGTCAACAGAGGAGACTGATACCGAGGCAGAAGCGTCAACAGAGGAGACTGATACCGAGACAGTGGCAACGATCGAGGAAGCTACTGAAGAAGCAGGTACGGAAGATAAGGATGCGAGAATCCATGTGCTTCTGGAGAAGGAAGATACAGAAGCAGATGAGAATACCGAAATGATTGCGGAAGAAGCAGTCACAGCCACAGGTGACATTAAACTGGATGTGGCACACTTCCCGGATGCGAATTTTCAGAAATACTTGTCAGAAAATGTAGATACGAATAAGGATGGAAGTCTGTCCGAAGCGGAGAGAGATGCAGTAACGGAGATTAATGTACAAAATGCAAGAATAAAATCCCTGAATGGAATCCAGTATTTTACGCAGTTGGTGATGCTGCGTTGCTATAATAACCAGTTGACGAAACTGGATGTAAGTAAGAACACACAGCTGAAGTATTTGTGGTGCTATAATAACCAGCTGACGGAACTGGATGTAAGCAAAAATATACAGCTGGCGGCAGTGGTGTGTTGGAATAACCAGTTGACGAAGCTGGATGTGAGCAAGAATATGCAGATGACGATTTTGTATTGCTATAATAACCAATTGAAGAGTTTAGATGTGAGCAAGAATGCGAAACTGATGTCTTTGCATTGCGATAATAACCAACTGACGAAACTGGATGTAAGCAAGAACGCGCAGCTGGAGATTTTGTATTGCGATAATAACCAACTGACGAACATGGATGTAAGCAAGAACGTGCAGCTGGAGATTTTACATTGCGGTAATAACCGGCTGACGAACATGGATATAAGCAAGAATACGAAGCTGCAGACGTTTGAGTGCATGGACAATGAGTATGAGGCAACATTGAATTCTAAGAACCAGCTGGATGTGTCTACGCTTCCGGGGTTCCAGACATCAAAGGTATCGAATGTTAAGGGCGGTAAACTTTCCGGCAAGTTGCTGACCTTTAATAGTGACTCCACAAAGGTTGCCTATACCTATAATTGTGGAAATAATAAAACTGCAACATTTACGATTGTTGCGAAAAGGATGGTCACAAAACTTACATTAAATAAGACTAAAGCAACTTTGAATCCGGTGGATACCCTCACCTTAAAGGCAACAGTGACACCATCAAATGTTACGAATAAGGCAGTGACATGGAAGTCTTCGAATACGAAGGTGGCAACCGTTAGCAGCAGTGGTAAAGTCACGGCCAAAGCAGCCGGTACGGCAACCATCACCTGTACTGCAAAGGATGGCAGTGGGAAGTCTGCGATCTGTAAGATTACTGTCCGGAAGTATACGAATACAGAAGCCTTCGTAGCGCGTATCTATACGAAAGCACTGGGACGGAATCCGGAAGCGGCCGGTCTGAAGTATTGGACTGGTGAGATCAATGCGAAGCGTCGGACACCGGTACAGGTAGCGGAGGAATTCTTCTTTGCACCGGAGTTTACGAATAAGAAGCTGAATAACACCGAATATGTGAAAGTACTCTATCGCACCTTCATGGGCAGAGAGTATGATCAGGGTGGATTGAACTACTGGGTAGGTCGGCTGAATAAAGGAGAGAGTCGGAAAGTCATACTGGAATCCTTTGCAGGCTGCCAGGAGTTTAAGAATATCGTGAAGAGCTTCGGATTATAAGATGAGTTATGCTGGATAGGAGAACTTAGATGTTCGTATATTGACAATATAACGAATGGAATAAGAACCGGTTCTTTCTTGTTGTCTGAGTACAAGAGATAGGAAACTCGATAAACGATCTGGTGTATATTC
Organism: uncultured Clostridium sp.; assembly: GCA_902464345.1. GTDB lineage: Bacteria > Bacillota > Clostridia > Lachnospirales > Lachnospiraceae > CAG-632. The sequence goes on along the minus strand of CABQJA010000235.1, from coordinate 181 downwards.
AGGATTCATGATTTCCTCCTGTTGCTTTGGAGTCCAGCCCTCGAAGGTGGCTCTCAGATGGTTAGAGACGTGAATACTGGTGAGAACCTCGTCTCGGGAGCGGATAGTTGGAAAACATTGACGGAGAAGAAAAAATAATATCTCCAATAGATAAACGGATATGTCAAAACAAATATAAAAT
>CABQJA010000234.1 GCA_902464345.1 uncultured Clostridium sp. | reverse complement strand
GGAATATGTGATGAAAATGTGATGGAATTAGGAAGAAATTGTTAACAAATGAAAAATAGAAAATAGAATACAATCAGAGGTACCATAAACGGTGACAATGTTGAAATCCAAAAGTCCGGGTGTTAGAATTACAACAGATGCTATAACAGAAGATATATATATCAAAGAATACAAGAAACCATACAGAACATACGAATATACACCAAGGAGGAATACACCATGCGGATCCTAATCTACGGCGCCGGAGTCATCGGAAGCTTCTACGCATCCAGATTCGCCAAAGCAGGACTGGATGTAACAATCCTGGCAAGAGGACAGAGGTTAAAAGAATTACAGGAACACGGCCTATGGTACAGAGGAAAAACAAGAACGCATAAAGTAGAGATAAAAGCAATCGGGGAATTAAAACCGGATGACCGCTACCAGTTTATTTTCCTGACCGTACGTGAGAATCAAGTAGAAGAAGCACTGGAAGATATCAGTAAGAATAAAAGTCCGAATGTTGTCACTATGATCAATACGATCAAACCATATGGCAGGTGGGAGAAAATCTGTGGAAAAGGCAGGATCATTCCGGCATTTCCGGGAGCGGGCGGCTGTATCGAAGGTGGGATTCTGGATGCGCAGCTTCTGCCAAGAGCAATCCAGCCGACAACGTTCGGTGAGATAGGAGGAAGAAAGAGCAGCAGGGAAGAAGCACTGGCATACATATTTAGAAAAAGCCATATTCCATATCAGATCGTTCCGGAAATGCATCACTGGCAGATATCACATCTTGGTGTGATCATTCCGCTGGCAGATGCTTATTACCAGAGCAGACATCCGGAAAAAATCTGTGCAAATGAAAAATTGATGACGCTGACAGCTTATCGGATGAAAAAGAACCTGAAGTGGATCGCCCAGAAGGGAATGTTGTGCCCGGCAAAGCTTTATATGATCAAAGATATGCCGACAGGAATGCTGGCAGGGGTTCTAAGCAGAGTATATCAGAGTGAATTTGGCAACAGATTTCTTTACCGACATGCGATGCATGCACCGGAAGAATTCCAGCGGCTACACCAAGAATTTTATAATTATATGAAAACGCATACGAAAGAGAGTAACAAAGCATGATAAGACCGATTATGAAAGACATATTTTTCCTGAACCAGAGATCCGAGCCGGCAACAGAGGCGGACAAGCAGGTCGCAGTGGATTTGTTAGATACATTGAAAGCGCACGAGGAAGGCTGTGTCGGCATGGCAGCGAATATGATCGGAGTGAAGAAATGTATCATAGCCGTTAATATGGGATTCATGAATATGGCAATGTTCAATCCGAAGATTGTAAAACGTTTCGGAAAATATGAGACGGAAGAAGGCTGCCTTTCCCTTACCGGTGTGAGAAAATGCACCCGGTATCAGGAGATTGAAGTAGAATATCAGGACATGAATTTCAAAAAGCAGAGACAGAAATATACCGGATGGACGGCACAGATTATTCAGCATGAGATAGATCACTGTCAGGGCATAGTGATCTGACACTAAGAAAAGTAAATATTTTCCTCCTGTTTTATTGACACAACTGTATCAATAGCATAGAATAAAACCAGATTGTTAATAAAATAACATATAAAACGTGAAGATTACAGGAGGGTAATAGCATGGCAAAGATTTTATGTAGTCCAAGTAAATATGTACAGGGTGCAGGTGAGCTGAAGAAGCTGGGTGAATATGCTCAGAAGTATGGCAAAAAAGCACTTGTACTGATCACAGAATCCGGATATAAACGTATCGGGGACGTTGTAAATACCGGATTTGAAGGATACGAGATCACACCTGTGTACGAGTATTTCAACAGAGAATGCAGTAAGAATGAGATCAACCGACTGGTAGACATCATGAATGAGAAGGGCTGTGATGTCGTGATCGGTATCGGCGGTGGTAAGATTCTGGACACGGCCAAGGCAGTTGCTTATTATAAAGAAGCACCGGTTCTGATCTGTCCGACGATCGCCTCAACAGATGCACCTTGCAGCGCACTGTCTGTTATTTATACAGATGCTGGTGTATTCGAAGAGTACTTATTCCTTCCGGCCAACCCGGACATGGTTCTGATGGATACTGAGATCATTGCAAAATCACCGGTAAGACTTACCGTTTCCGGAATGGGTGATGCGCTGGCAACATATTTTGAAGCAAGAGCCTGTCAGGTAAGCGGAGCAACGACATGTGCGGGCGGACAGGTCACACAGGCAGCAATCGCACTTGCAAAACTCTGTTTTGATACGCTGATGGCAGAAGGAGTAAAGGCAAAACTTGCTTTGGAAGCAGGAGCATGTACACCGGCTGTAGAAAAAGTCATCGAAGCCAATACATTGCTGAGTGGTATCGGATTTGAGAGTGGCGGACTTGCAGGAGCGCACGCAATTCATAATGGATTTACCGTACTGGATGAGTGCCATCACATGTATCATGGCGAGAAAGTCGCATTTGGAACGATTACACAGCTGGTACTGGAGAACATTCCGGCAGAAGAACTGGAAGATATCATCGATTGGTGTATCGAACTGGGACTGCCTGTGACATTAAAAGAACTGGGAATCACAGAAGTAACAGATGAGAAGCTGATGGCAGTTGCAACGGCAGCCTGTGCAGAGAACGACACGCTTCACAATATGCCATTCGAGGTAACTCCGGAGACTGTATGTGCAGCAATCAAAGCAGCAGATGCATACGGTAAATATTTCCTCGGAGAATAGTAAGTAATCTGTGCAAATGAGAAATATGTAATCCAAATACATAATCTAACAGGAATAAGATTTGTTAAAAACCCACGGGATC
>CABQJA010000233.1 GCA_902464345.1 uncultured Clostridium sp. | reverse complement strand
CACCCGTGCTTTATTTCTCGCAACAAAGTCCTTTAATTCACTAATCTCCTGCTGCTGTTTCCGATATGCCGCCTCCTGCTGTGCCTTGCGCGCCTCATAGACCTCCAGGAACTTATCATAATTACCTACATACCGGTTCAGCTCCTGATTCTCCATATGATAAATAATATTCACAACATCATTCAGAAACGGAATATCGTGACTGATCAGAATAAATGCATTCTCATATTCCTGCAGGTATCGTTTCAGCCATGCAATATGCTCGGCATCCAGATAGTTTGTCGGCTCATCCAGCAACAGGATCTCCGGCTTCTCAAGCAACAGCTTTGCCAGCAGCACCTTCGTCCGCTGGCCGCCACTTAAGTCCGTAACATCATGATCCAGTCCAAGCTCCAGCAGTCCCAGGGCTCTCGCCACCTGCTCCGTCTTCGCATCGATCATATAGAAATCATGATTAGTCAGCAGATCCTGTAAGGTTCCGACCTCTTCCATCATCTCCGTAATCTCGTCCTCTGTTGCATCTGCCATGCTGTCATAGATCTGATTGATCTTTTCTTCCATTTCAAACAGATAGGAAAATGCGGACTTCAGCACCGATTCGATCGTCATGCCCTTTTTCAGTACGGCATGCTGGTCCAGATACCCGACCCGGACATGCTTGTTCCATTCCACTTTTCCTTCATCCGGTGTCAGTGCCCCCGTTACAATGTTCATAAAGGTACTTTTCCCTTCACCATTGGCTCCGACCAGCCCGATATGCTCTCCGGCCAGTAGCCGGAACGAGACATCATTAAAAATCGCTCTGTCTCCAAAGCCGTGTGTCAGATGTTCTACATTTAAAATCATACGCTCTATCCTTTGCACTTATATTCTATCGCTATTATACACGAACGCACGGTTTTATGAAACAGAAATCTGGCTTCTACCAGTTCTTCTTCTCCTTAGAACTGTCATGGTTCTTTTTTCTTTCCTCTACCATATTTACAAACCATTCCACCATCTTCGGATCCTGATGTGAGAAAAATGCGCTCTGCGCTATATCAAGCTCTGCAATCTGCTGCATATCTTCATCGGAGGAGCACCACAATTCCTCCCTGAATATGCCAGCGAAGCATAACCTGTGCGGTAGTCTTATGATACTTTTCTGTCCATTCCTTCAGCTCCTTCTGCTGATTATGAATATGCAGCTCTACCTGATTGATCATCGGCTTGATCCGGTTAAAGGATGCGAAATCAACCATCCGGTCTACATAGAAATTGGAAATTCCGATTGCACGGATCTTGCCTTCCTCATATCCGTAATGTTCTATCCATACCTTGGTTGTAAAGAAAATTTCCTCTCTTGGAATCCCTGATTTGGCAATTGCGTTTCCGACTTCTTCCTCATTAAAGTAGCTCTGTGCCGTATCAATAGAACGGTAGCCCACCTTCAACGCATCCAGTACGCATCTCTCAGATTCTCTCCAGATCCTTATACTGCTCAAGTGCCGGATTCCGATCACCGATATACCAGTAATCGCAACAGGTGCCGCCCAGAATCTCTGTCTGTGTCCGGATCAGCCTTGCATGAAGTACCTCGGTCAGAATGTGATCGGTCTTACACAGGTACGGAAGCAGCTCCTCATATCCATGCTCCTTCGCATGCTTTGCGATCGGACATCCGATCAGATGAAAGCTGCAGCCTTCCGTCCGATGCTCCGGATTAATCGCCACATCCCAGGTATTCTTCCACTCTCCCTTTGCCCGGTGCTCCCGCACCTTCTTTTCATAATTTTTATAATAATCAGCAAACAATTTATAGATCAGCTTGCTCTTGTTTCCATCGATGAGTTTCCCCAGAAACCGGATACCGTCAATGCTCCAGTTATAAATAATCTGAAATGCTTCCCCATCAATGACATGATCACTCGCCTCATAGAATGCAACTATCGTAAACCAGGTGTCAAAGTTTTTATTCATTCCGTTTGCTTTGCCACCGGTATCCTCCGGCATCTGCTTTAACAGCTCCGTATAATTGCGATCTGCTTTTTCACATATCTCTTCTTTCCGCTCCGGAAGATACATATCACAATACTTTTCAAACCATTTTCCCCATGACTTCGGATAAGACCGTTTACTCATATCTGCAACCTCCGTTTTCCTTTTCTATTACCGATCTTCCTTTCCCATCAGGTACTGCATCAGATGGGAAAAGACAGACTCCACGTTCTTCTCATATGCCTCCGGACAGAAATTCTCCCGATTCTCCGTCATCAGATTGATGATCTTCGATATATTCGTTACATAACCATAATCCACATCCGGCCGTACTCCCTCCAGATAGGTCAGAATTTCCCGAGTCGCCGCCTTCGCGTGCTCCGGTTCAAAAAATTCTTGCGTGCCGGCATCCTTCCGCATCCACTCTACGTCTTCGACACTGACGTGGTAAAGCAGCGTATTCTCCGGAGCGAATATCGTCCGGTAAAACCTGATAAATTCTTCCACCGGCAATTTCTCACGGTCACCCAGGATCGCAAGCCCGCGCGCCCAGGATCTCCGGTCATATTCCCGAATGATCCCTGCTACCAGTTCCCCCTTGGAACGATAGAAATGATAGAACGTGCCCTTGGCAATCCCCACGGATGCTGCCAGCTCCCCTATGGATGTTTTTTTAATTCCTTTCTGCTCAAACATTGCGATCGCATTTTTATGAATCTGCAATGTAAGACGCTCTCTGTCCTCTTCCGAAAAAATAACCGGCATTCGTTTTCCTCCGTTTCGTATTTCACCACTGCTATTATTATTTGCTTCATAAATGACCATTTTGAAAATCGGTCATTTATAGGATAACATATAAAA
>CABQJA010000232.1 GCA_902464345.1 uncultured Clostridium sp. | reverse complement strand
GAGTAATAAGTGTTATAATAAATCTATCATGCGTAAAGGGGTGACGACATATGATTAAGAAGGAAATGATAGCGATGCTTCTGGCAGGCGGTCAGGGCAGCCGGCTGGGTGTTTTGACCTCAAAGTTAGCCAAGCCTGCAGTTGCTTTCGGTGGTAAGTACAAGATTATCGATTTTCCGCTTAGTAACTGTATTAATTCAGGTGTGGATACTGTCGGTGTACTTACACAGTACCGTCCGCTCAGACTTAATCAGCATATTGGAATAGGTATGTCATGGGATTTGGATCGTAATATCGGTGGTGTTACCGTATTGCCACCATATGAGAAGAGTACAGACAGCTCCTGGTATACAGGAACAGCCAATGCGATTTATCAGAATCTGGAGTTTATGGAATATTATAATCCGGATTATGTGCTGATACTTTCCGGTGACCATATTTATAAGATGGATTATGAGGTAATGCTGGATTACCATAAGGCCAGCAAGGCAGCAGTTACATTGGCAACTTATGAGGTGCCGATGGAGGAGGCCAGCCGGTTTGGTGTGGTTATTACAGATGACGAGGGATGCATTCAGGAGTTTGAAGAGAAGCCGGAGCATCCGCGTAGCAATAAAGCATCCATGGGTATTTACATCTTTAACTGGAAGGTATTGAAGAATGCACTTCAGGTTATGAAAGATGTTCCGTCATGTGACTTTGGTAAGCATATTATTCCTTACTGCCATGAGCAGGGCGAGAGAATCTGTGCATATGACTTCAAGGGATACTGGAAGGATGTAGGAACGCTTGGTTCATATTGGGAAGCTAATATGGAACTGGTAGATATTATCCCGGAGTTTAACTTATATGAAGAATTCTGGAGAATCTACACCAAGAGTGATGCATTGCCACCGCAGTACATAGCAGATTCTGCAAAGGTAGGAAAGTGTATTATCGGAGAAGGTACCGAGGTTTACGGCGAAGTAGAACATTCGGTTATCGGCTCTGCAGTTACGATCGGGGAAGGTGCAGTTGTCAGGGACTCCATTATCATGAATGGAGCTGTGATTGGTAAGAACTGTGTGATTGATAAAGCTATTATTGCTGAAAATACCGTGATCGGAGACGGAGCGGTTCTTGGTGTCGGCGAGTACGCACCGAGCGAGTACAATCCGAAGGTATATGCATTTGACCTTGTTACCATTGGTGAGAAATCAGTGATTCCGCCAAACGTTAAGATTGGAAAGAATACGGCGATTTTCGGAGAAACAGCGCCGGAAGATTATCCGAATGGCGAGCTGAAGAGTGGCGGAAGTTTGATAAAGGTAGGTGATTTGGCATGAGAGCAATCGGTATCATTTTAGCAGGTGGTAACAGCAACCGTATGGGCGGTTTATCTGCAAAGAGAGCAGTCGCAGCTATGCCTATGGCAGGAAGCTATCGAAGTATTGACTTCTCTCTGAGTAATATGACGAATTCGCATATTCAGAAGGTTGCGGTTTTTACACAGTATAATTCGCGTTCATTAAATGAACACCTGAATTCCTCCAAATGGTGGGATTTTGGAAGAAAACAGGGTGGCCTGTATGTATTTACGCCAACCATTACAACCACAAACAGCTATTGGTACAAGGGTACTGCAGATGCACTGTACCAGAACATCAGCTTTTTAAAGAACAGCCATGAACCATATGTAGTAATCGCTTCCGGTGATGGTATTTATAAGCTGGATTACAATAAGGTTCTGGAAGAGCATATTGCGACCGGTGCTGATATCAGTATCGTATGTAAAGAGATCCATCCGGAAGAGGATGACATCAGTCGTTTTGGTGTTGTGACCCTGAATAATGACGGATGGGTAACGAACTTTGAAGAGAAACCGTTGGTAGCACAGAGCAATCTGGCTTCTATCGGTGTCTATGTAATCAGAAGAAGACAGTTGATCGAGCTTCTGGAGAGCTGCGCGAAGGAAGGACGGACAGATTTCGTTAAGGATATTCTGATTCGTTATAAAGATGTTAAGAAGATTCACGGTTATAAGATGGAGTCATTCTGGAGCAACATTGGAAGTATTGAGTCATATTATAAGACCAATATGAAGTTCCTGGATAAGGATACACGTGATTATTTCTTCCGCACACATCCGGATGTATATACGAAGGTAGAAGATCTTCCACCTGCAAAATATAATGGTGACGCAGTTGTGAAGAACAGTCTGGTTGCCAGTGGCTGTATCATCAATGGTACGATCGAGAATTCTGTACTGTTTAAGAAGGTATACGTTGGAAATAATTGTGTCATTAAGAATTCCATTATTCTGAATGATGTACATATTGGGGATAATTCATATATTGAGAATTGTATTGTTGAGAGCAGAGATACCTTACGGGCGAATACAGAGTATATCGGTGAGCCGGACAAGATTAAGGTAGTAGTTGAAAATAACTTCAGGTATACACTGTAGGCATTTTCGGTACGGGGACTAGGTTACATAGGGGGTTATCAGATGAAGATTACGGACGTACGAGTACGCAAAGTAGCAAAAGAAGGTAAGATGAAGGCAGTGGTATCGATTACGATTGATGATGAGTTTGTTGTACATGATATCAAGGTCATCGAAGGTGAAAAGGGACTGTTTATTGCAATGCCGAGCCGGAAGGCTGTGGATGGAGAATATCGGGATATTGCGCATCCGATTAATTCTGCAACCAGAGATCATATTCAGAATCTGATTCTGGATGCCTATGAGAAAGCATTAGAAGAAACAGACGAATTGTAAACTTCATGAAAAAGAGCCATGCAGCTATATGGGTAGCTGCATGGCTCTTTTTGTATGTGTCGAAGAAAAAGAAAGTATT
>CABQJA010000231.1 GCA_902464345.1 uncultured Clostridium sp. | reverse complement strand
CTTTGGTAAAAGCTCTGATATTCTGACTTTTATTTTTTACTCACTGTCTCTGATTCTATTTAATTGTCGGACTCGTTTTACAGATTATAACCAACCTCAAAGGCCTTCTTATTAATCTCAATCGTCTTCGGAGGCACTGTCTTCTCGATAACCTCTAGCCAGTCTTCCTTTGTATAATTCATATGCTGTGCAGCAACACCCAGTACGATAATGTTGAATACCTTCGCATTGCCAAGCTTCTTCGCTTCTGCCATCGCATCTACAGAGTATACCTTATACTTCTCTGATAACTCTTCAATAATTCCTTCCGGATATTCTGTTGCTCCTGTTACAACTGTGATTGGATCCATACGCTGATCATTTACAACGATTACGCCATCCTTCTTTAAGAAATGGGCATAACGCTTAGCCTCCAGACGTTCAAATGCAATCAGCACATCTGCCTGTCCTTCTTCTACGATTGGTTCTGCTACCTTATCACCATACCGTACATAAGTTACAACACTTCCACCTCGCTGTGCCATACCATGTACCTCGGACAACTTCACATCATATTTGGCATGTAATGCAATACCGCCAAGAATCCGGCTGGTAAGCAGAGTACCCTGTCCACCAACACCAACAATCATAATATTCTTTGTTTCCATGTTCTTCTGCCTCCCTACTTCTTCTCTGTCTGAATTGCATCAAACTTACACAACTGCTTACATAAGCCACAGCCATTACACATGGTCTCATCAATTGCAATCGTACCATCCTCATTCTTTGTTAATGCAGGGCAGCCCGGACGCAGACACATTCCACACTTCTTACACTTCTCCGGAATCGGAACACACTTATTCGGGAATACATTTCCCTTTAAGAGTACACACGGCGACTTCGTAATAATTACGGATACACCATCCCGTGCGGTTTCTTCTTTCACAATCCGCTCCAGCTCTACTGTATCAAACGCATTCACCTCTACTACATTGGCAACACCGATTGCCTTACAGAGATTATATATATTGATTGCATAGGTAGGTTCACCATTTAGCATCTTACCGGTTGCTGCATGATCCTGATGTCCGGTCATTCCTGTTGTTGAATTATCCAGAATCATAACCGTACCGGTTGCCTGATTATATACCATGTTCATTAAGGAATTGACACCTGTATGCATGAACGTGCTATCGCCGATAACAGCAACCCATTTCTTCACATAATCTTTGCCCTTTGCCTTCTCCATACCATGAAGAGAAGAGATTGATGCGCCCATACAAATGGTCGTATCTACAACATTCAACGGTGCAACTGCACCCAGGGTATAACATCCGATATCTCCGGCAGCATGAATACCAAGCTTCTTCAATACGGTATATACACTTCTGTGCGGACAACCCGGACAAAGGATCGGCGGACGTGCCGGCACCTGTGCAGGTGTCTCTAATTCAAGCTCTTCATGCAGAATCGCCTTTCTCAGCATATTTGCACTATATTCACCCTGGACTGTAAAGATCTCTTTACCATGGCAGGTAATTCCCCAGGAACGAACCTGTTCCTCAATGATCGGATCCAGTTCTTCTACAATATATAATTCATCTACCTTTGCAGCAAAATCCAGAATCATCTGCTTTGGAATCGGATTTACCAGACCAAGCTTCAACACGCTGGCATTCGGAAGAACTTCCTTCACATACTGGTATTCAATACCACAGGTAATTACACCGATCTTGGTATCGCCCATTTCCACACGATTGATTGGCATATCCGCACCATCTGCAACCATTGCCAGTTCCCGCTGCTCTACATATATATGACGACCTTTGGCGTTACCCGGCATCATAACGAACTTCGCAGGATTCCTCTCATAAGGCTTATCCTCCGGAACAACCCGATCTTCTAATGTAACCAGTCCCTGTGAATGAGACAGACGAGTAGTCGTTCTTAAGATGACAGGCGTATCGTATTTCTCACTTAACTCAAATGCATATTTCATGAAGTCTTTGGCTTCCTGACTATCAGACGGTTCTACAACCGGCACATGGGCAGCTCTGGCAACCGCACGGGTATCCTGCTCATTCTGCGAACTATAAAGTCCCGGATCATCCGCTGCAACCAGTACCATACCACCGTTTACACCACCGTACGACATGGTATATAACGGGTCAGATGCTACATTCACACCAACATGCTTCATACAACACATAGAACGTACACCACTGATACATGCACCAATTGCAACCTCAGTTGCAACCTTCTCATTCGGTGCCCATTCTGCGTATACGCCGTCGTACTTTACAAGACTCTCACTAATCTCCGTGCTCGGTGTTCCCGGATATGCGGAAGACACCTTGACGCCCGCCTCCCAGGCACCTCTGGCGATAGCCTCATTTCCCAACATAATCTTTTTTTCCATCGTTTGTTCCCTTCCTCTTGCTTCATCATCTATCTATGCAAAATTCACATAATATCTTACTCTGCCAGTCCAAATCATCAGTTCAGAATAGCAGCGCCCAGTTGAAATAATAGTACGGCATCCGGATGGAAATGTCAAGATTTCTATGCCTTGTCCGGGCCACGCCCTTAGGATCCTACAAACTTATATAGTTCCGGTATCGATGACGATATCAATCTATGTTCTACATAGTTTGTTGTATCTGAATAATCTCGTCCCTCTTCTACCCCACTGTCATATCCCAGCTTCCGTTCTCTGCTGATCATATCCGCCAATGCTTTACACATATCCACAACCTCCTTCAGGATCTGTCGTAGCTTCTCCTCATCCTCCGAATACTTGATGAAGTTCAGAACCGCATGCTGCTGTGAAACTGCTTCCGACTATAGAAAAATAGATAATATATAC
>CABQJA010000230.1 GCA_902464345.1 uncultured Clostridium sp. | reverse complement strand
TTTATTATTCAATTAGTTTCATGGTCTTTTCATAAATTCGTAATTCTTTTATTTAGTCATAGCACTGCGGCAAAAAGGCCCTGATCTCATCGATATATTCCTGTGCCCGCATCACACAGGCAAGGTGACCGCCCTGCATCATTTTCACCTGCGGCTCCGTCATAGCCGCAATCAATCTCTGCTGATCCTCCGCCGCAAAAATATCCTGCTCCGGCAGAAGCAGAAGTACCTTGCCCTTAAGGAATGCAAATGCATCCTTCTCAAACGGTACGTATTTTCCGCTAAGCTCGCCCACCAGGCCTACCGCATGAATATATTCATGCTTATATGCCGGATCGGCGGTAACCGCATCAAAGAATGTTCTTCCGTAGATTTCTTCCTGCTCGCCCTCATTCCGGAAATAACCAGTTGCCATTTCTACTATCTTCTTCTTCAGCTTCTCCCAGTTACTCATACGCAGCTTCAGCTTCATCAATGATGTCATCCATGCAATTTTCTTAATATTTCTTACATAATCGGAATCTATGGTAATCGTGGTGATCAGAACCATACCGCTGACATTTTCCGGATAACGATATGTATAAAGCTGTGCCAGAGCACCGCCATCACTTCCGCCAATTATCACAGGTTTTTTCAGGCCAAGACGATCCAACAGTGCATACAATCCCTCTACCATTTTCTGATTGGTATCCCATACCACCGGATACTCTACCATCAATGCACAGTATGTATCCTGCAGGGCATCCACATACCGGATCCACATCTCCTGCATATCCAGGCCGTTCAGAAATACGATTGCCGGACTTTCCTTTTCCCCGGCCAGTACATATCGGACCGTTACGCCATCCATTTCCATTTTCCGATACGGATATTTACTGCTGAATCTGTTTAATTCCTCTCCAAATGTCATTATACGAAATCTCCTTTCCCGGAAATATAAATTTCCACCATTCTAAGCATCACTTCTATACTGTTATCCAATGATGACCCGATCATGGTATCCCTGCTTTCCCGTATCATATACATTCCTTTGATCAGGTTCACGATCGTTCCTACATCAATATTCTCCTGTGCATCCGATATACGGTTCAGGAACTGCTGCATTGCAAATACCGTTCTGTCCGGCTCAAACAGCTCCGCCTCTGACATGTGTGTCTTAACCCACATCATATCCTCCATAGTCAGACCATTCAAAAGATCATACTCACTGTTCATGTATTCTCTCAGAAACTCTGTAAATTCATGAGTTGTCATCTGCTCTCTGCCATTCAGATGCTTTTCAAACAGACGCAGCAGCTTTTCTCCTGTATAGCCGATCAATGCCAGTATAAAAGCTTCCTTGGATTCAAAAAAATGATAAAAGCTCCCTTTGGCAATTCCGGCGGATGCTGCCAGCTTTGAAACCGTCATTCTCTGCATTCCTTCGGACCGGCTCAGACGGATACCTGCCCGGAATAATTCTTCCCGGATACTCTCCTGTTGCTCTGTTGTAAATGCTACCGGCATACCTTCCTCCTTCTCTTTGACCAGTTTTTATTTTTTGGTCATTGCTTGTTTTATAAGTTAGCACACACTAACTCACTTTGTCAAGGGAAAGCTTTCCGGTTGACATTCTACAGTTTCTCTTATATAGTTATTTTATTATGATTCTTTGGAGGTATTTATGAAATCAAAAAAAGCAACATCCCTGTTATCGCTGCTCCTTTTATGCACAGCACTTCTGTTAAGCGGGTGCGGTAACAAGGCTTCTTCAAATGCGAGATCTGCATCTGAAATGGCCGACCTGATCAAGTCATCCATGTCCTTTGACTATTATCCGGATATGGAAGCAGATTCTGAGGTACTGGAGACGATTTTCGGACTGACTCCGGATATGTATGATGATTATTTCTGCGAAATACCTGCGATTTCCGTACTGTCTGATACGCTGCTGATCGTAAAACCGGCAGATGGGAAAAAGGACGCCGTTTTATCTGCTTTACAGAGTTATCTGGATTATGAGCAGAATGAGGCTATGCAGTATCCGGTCAATGCCGTTCAGGCAAAGGCAGCAACCGTCTATGAGGCAGATGGCTATATTTATTATCTGGCACTCTTCGGCGATGTCAGCTCTGCCGAATCGGATGATAATCAGTTATTATCCCTCTGCCAGGATCGTATAAAAGAAATTGAGAAAATAATTGACGAGGCTGATTAGGCCTCGTCTTTTAATGGCAGTAAAATCTGCGTCTGAAATTGTCCATCCTGTATCTGAATCCGATACTCTCCGTGATATTTTTCCACTACGTGCCGGATATTCTTCGTTCCGATTCCATGATTCTTTCTATCCCGTTTACTGGTCAGCAGGTGACCGTCATCCTGCTTCAGCTCGCCTGCCATCCTGTTAGCAACTGTGAACATCAGCATTCCAGGCATCTCCGCCGCACGGATTCGGATATATCTGAAGCTGTCGCACGCCAGATTTGCTTCAATCGCATTATCGATCAGATTGGAAATCAGAATACTGCAATCGGCAATCTCCAGATTCTTCAATGCATACAGACTTCCCTGTATGTCCAGTTCAATCGCATTCTGCTGCATTCAGTCTGCCTTTGCATTCAGCAGAATATCTGCGATTTCATTTCCCGTCAGGATCTGTTTCCCGGATATTCCGCTTTGCTCTGACAGCTGTCTGAAATAATCCTGTGCCTGTACATAATCTCCCTGCTCCAACAACCCCTGAAGTGTCAGCATATGATTTTTCCAGTCATGCCGGAACCTCACCAGCTCGGACTGGTTCTTTTTATAATCTTTAAAATACTGATATTCCGTGTGAAAACTCTCCCGATAATTCTCTGATATTTCCCGGTA
>CABQJA010000229.1 GCA_902464345.1 uncultured Clostridium sp. | reverse complement strand
ATATTTATTATATCAGTGGGCGGAAAGCCATCGGCTTTACGAGCTGGGGCACTGCGGACATGCAGGCGCAGCAGCTTGACTATCTGGCGGTTTATGCTTTCGAGAGTTCGCAGAACGGAGAAAGCATATTTATTATATCAGTGGGCGGAAAGCCATCGGCTTTACGAGCTGGGGCACTGCAAGCTTGCAGGCATAGCAGCTTCTCTATCTGACGGATAAACAGACATGAGTAATCACAGGAACTAAGGCAAAGGTAACACCATGGCAGAAAAGAAAAAACATACATTATTAAGAATATTATGCATATCCCTTCTCTGTTTTGTGGGAATCTTTTTTTACTCCCTGCACTGGGAGGAAATCAGCCGGATCAACTGGAAGGAAAAGAGCGAACAGGTATTGAAACGGTTAGAACCGGAGCCGGAGACCGTAGAGGGGTTATTCCGACCGGCGGAGATGTCCCGTAACATGCCTGCACTTAGCCGGCTGGCACAGAAGGACACACCGTTGATCGCAGTACCGTTGATCACACAGCAGGATAGTGGGTATCAGACTGGTTGTGAGCTGGTCAGTGGAGCAATGCTTTTAAATTACTATGGAAGCGGAACGACGGCACAGGAGCTGTATGAGCAGATGGATCGGGCCGCGGGACCGGAGGATGCATCCGGAATCGGCGTGGATCCGTCACAGTATTTCATTGGAAATCCGACAGGAAAATCCGGCTACGGATGCTATGCAGGAGCATTGACTACCGGATTGAACCGGGTTCTGAACGGCAACCGCTATGCGGTGGATATTGCAGGGACCGAGCTTGAAATGATCGAGAAAAACTATATAGAACAGGGAACGCCGGTAATTATATGGGCGACCATCCATATGTCGGAGCCAAGAGAAGGTGACAGCTGGAAGCTGGCAGATGGCAGCACCTTCCGGTGGATTGCAGGAGAGCATTGTCTGGTACTGGTGGGAGCCGATGATAAATACTATTATTTCAATGATCCGGATCATTCCGGTGAGGCGATCGGCTATGAGAAGGAGCTGGTCAGACAACGGTATGAGCAGCTGGGAAAACAGGCAATTATTATATCAAGGTAGCGGGAAAAGACGATATTAAATAAAGGAAACAGTTATGAATCAGAAGTATAACCGGGAACGAGATCAGAAACAGGAAACAGAAAGCAGATTTAAAACAGAAGAAGCCGTTGCTGCAGCTGAGCAGCGCTTGGAAAGCTATCAGGAACAGAACCGAAGTAAAAAGCAGCAGTATAATCGCATCAGTATCGGCAGGCTTTTGCTGTTTTGCGGAATCATTGGCGGTGTCCTGCTTGGAACAGCGGGAAAATTCTGGTGGGGATGGCTGATTGCGGCAGGTATGCTGATTACATTTGTTCTGGTAATGCGGCGGCATGAGAAACTCCGACTGGAACAGCAGTATCTGGAGAATCGGATTCAGGTAGAACGCAGACAGGTTGCAAGGTTACAGGGAAACTGGAGCACATTTCCGGATACCGGTGCGGAATTTCTGGAGGAGAAGGATTATGTAGCGCGGGATCTGGATATCTTTGGAACGGCATCTCTGTATCAGATGCTCTGCACGGCACATACACCGTGGGGCAGACAGCGACTGGCAGAGATATTGAAGCAGGGCGAACCGGATCTGCAGTGTTTAAGAGATCGTCAGGAAGCGGTGCAGGAACTGATGCGGAACCGGGAACTGATGGGAAGATATGAGGCCTTTGCTCTGGATATAGTACCGGAAGTCAGAAAGTCGGGAGCAGTGATAAGGGAAACAAGAGGAGAAAGCACAGATGAGGGTGCGGTAACCGCTGGCGTGACTGTGGAAGAAGATGCAGTCGCAACGGAAAGTATAGACATTCGGAAGCTGGGAACGGTTCTGCGGGTCATCGGGATCGCTTATACAGGGCTGTTTATCCTTGGAATCGTGGGAGCGGCACTGGGCTGGTGGCCGACCGGGGTAATCCTGATTCTGTTTTTTGTGGCACTGGGGACATCCTGGCTGACCGGCGGAATCAGCAGCCGGCTGATCGGTGATATTTTTACACAGGAACAGCAGCTGCGTAGCTATCTGCAGATGATGTATACCATAAAGTCGGCTACATTTGAGAGCCGGATGCTCTCGGCACTTGCCGGTCAGATCGCAGGTGAGGGAAGTGCGATGGAGGGACTCGGAAAGCTGGAGCATATTCTCGATGCATATAATATCAGACATAATCCGATCGTGCACTGGGTACTTTCCGGTATTTGTCTGTATGATTACCATCTGGCGGCACGGGCGGCAGACTGGAGAATCCGGTATGAACAGAAGCTGCAGGAGGGAATCCGGGCATTAGGAGAGATTGAAATGTTGAACAGTCTGGCGGTGACAGGTACGCTGCGTCAGACCTCTATGCCGGAAATTTTGCAGCAGGATCAGGCAGAGCTGTCATTGCAGAATGTCAGCCATCCGCTGATTCCGACAGAGCAGGCGGTTCCGAACAGTATTGTTCTGAAGGATCAGACGGTTATCATCACAGGCTCCAATATGTCCGGCAAGACGACGTTCTTAAGGAGTATCGGTGTTAATCTGGTGCTTGCCTGTGCGGGAGCACCGGTCTGTGCGGAGGCGATGCGGACGACACAGATGCGGCTGTTTACATCCATGCGCGTGGCAGATGATGTCAGCCATGGCATTTCCACCTTCTATGCAGAGATCCTGCGGATTAAAGAGATGGTAGAATATGGAAAGAACAATCGGCCGATGCTGTGTCTGATCGATGAAATCTTCAAGGGGACCAACTCGGCAGACCGGATCGTCGGAGCAGAGGCAGTGATTCGGAAGCTTACAGGACCGGGACATCTGACGATCGTTTCCACGCATGACTTTGAAC
>CABQJA010000228.1 GCA_902464345.1 uncultured Clostridium sp. | reverse complement strand
TCCTTATCCCGGATAAATTCCTTAACGGTTGTCTGATAAATCCGCGGATCCTGGCCAAAGACTGCGATGGCCTCCTCCTGACCGTAGTCGGTCTTTAAGACCTTCGGCCACTCCGGCCACTGATTGTCGTCTGCACGCTCTACCGGCGGCTTCGGCATCATTTCCAGCTGGGTCACTGCTGTTGCACCCAGACGGATAGACGTACCGACACAGTCATTACCGGTATCACCGCCACCGATAACCAGTACCTTCTTATTCTTGGTAGAAATAAACTTATTATCCTTGAAATTAGAATCCAACAGGCTCTTGGTGGTTGCTTTCAGGAAATCAACTGCAAAATAAATATCTCCGCCTTCTCTTCCCGGTGCTTTGATATCTCTCGGATTTGATGCACCGCAGGCAAGAATTACACGATCATATTCCTTCAGCAGGTCTTCTACCTTAATCGCACGCATATCGGTACCCGCAACCGCCTTTGCGGTCGCTCCGACATTCGCATTTGTTACAAATTCCACGCCTTCCTCTTTCATGATATTGATCTTCCGGTCAATGATCTTCTTCTCGATCTTCATGTTCGGAATACCATACATCAGCAGACCGCCCACCCGGTCACTGCGTTCAAATACCGTTACCGAATGGCCTCTGCCGTTTAACTGGTCAGCAGCAGCCAGACCGGAAGGACCGGAACCGATGATTGCTATCTTCTTACCGGTCCGTACCTTTGGCGGATTGGCAGCTGCATATCCGTGAGAATATGCATATTCAATAATGCTTCGCTCATTTTCCTTACTGGTGACCGGAAGTCCGTGTAAGTTACAGGTGCAGGCAGCTTCACAAAGTGCCGGGCACACTCTTGATGTGAACTCCGGGAAACAGTTGGTCTTGTGCAGACGATGATATGCCTGCTCCATATTTCCGTTATATAACAGATCATTCCACTCCGGAACCAGATTGTTCAGCGGGCAGCCGGAAGCCATCCCGTGAATCATCATTCCGGACTGACAGAACGGCACACCGCAGTCCATACATCTGGCTGCCTGTGTCCGCTGTGCTTCCAGAGAGAGCGGAGTATGGAACTCATTAAAATTCTTGATTCTCTGCTTCGGACTGGTCTCATCACTTGTCACTCTTGCATAATCTAAAAATCCGGTTGGTTTACCCATTCCATATCCCTCCTATCGTTTCATTGCATAGAATGCTTCAATCTGTGCCTGCTCACTGCTAAGTCCTTTTTCCTCCATCTGTACGATCATGTTCATCATACGCTTATAATCATGAGGAACGATCTTCTTGAACTTCGGCAGATAATCACCGAAATTCTCCAGAATCTCCTTACCAATTGCAGAGTTTGTATATGCTACATGCTCCTTGATCAGTTCATTCAGCTCCATAACATCATACTTGCTGCTGACAGCCTCGATCGCTACCAGTGACTTATTTAACTTCATGTACAGATCACTTTCCATATCCAGAACATATGCAACACCGCCGCTCATACCGGCCGCAAAGTTCTTACCGGTCTGTCCGAGGACTACAACGCGTCCGCCGGTCATATATTCACAACCATGATCTCCGACACCTTCCACAACTGCGATTGCACCGGAGTTACGAACTGCGAACCGTTCACCGGCAACACCGTTGATGAATGCCTTACCGCTGGTTGCTCCGTACAATGCTACATTACCGATGATAATGTTTTCTTCGTGCTTATAGTTCACTGCCTTTGGCGGATAAACGATCAGCTTACCACCGGATAAGCCCTTACCGAAGTAATCATTACTGTCACCGGTCAGCTCCAGCGTTACGCCCTTCGGTACAAAAGCACCGAAGCTCTGACCGCCGCTGCCGTTACAGTGAATCGTGTACGTATCCTCATCCAGTCCGTCCGGATACAGCTTCGTTACATAGGAACCAAAGATCGTACCCACGGAACGATCGGTATTTCCTACATCGATCTCAATACTCTTCTTCTGACCCTTTTCCAGTGCAGACTTCATCTTCTTTACCAGAATCTGCTCGTCAACGGTATCCTCCAGCTTGAAATCATATATATTCTTCTTATTATAAACAACCTTGTTCTGTGCACTGTCAAAGAACGGATTTTCAAGGATGCGGGACAGATCCACATTTCTCTCTGCCGCCATCGGTCCTGCCTTTAACAGATCCGTGCGTCCTACCAGCTCATCCACTGTCCGGACACCAAGCTTTGCCATATACTCTCTCAGTTCCTGTGCGATAAACTTCATGAAGTTTACCACGTATTCCGGCTTGCCGCGGAAGCGTTTCCGAAGCTCCGGATTCTGGGTTGCCACGCCAACCGGACAGGTATCCAGATTACATACCCGCATCATAACACAGCCCAGGGTTACCAGTGGTGCAGTTGCGAATCCGAATTCCTCTGCGCCAAGCATTGCTGCAATTGCAACATCCCGGCCGCTCATCAGCTTACCGTCTGTCTCCAGAATCACCTTATCCCGCAGGTCATTCATAATCAGGGTCTGATGTGTCTCAGCAAGTCCCAGCTCCCACGGAAGTCCCGCATTATGAATGGAGTTACCCGGCGCTGCTCCGGTACCGCCGTCATAACCGGATACCAGAATAACCTGTGCGCCGGCCTTGGCTACACCGGCTGCGACTGTACCGATACCGGCTTCCGATACCAGCTTTACGGAAATTCTTGCATCCATATTGGAATTCTTACAGTCGTAGATCAGCTGTGCCAGATCCTCGATGGAATAAATATCATGATGTGGCGGAGGTGAGATCAGACTCACACCCGGTGTTGACATACGGGTCTTCGCGATCCAAGGATAAACCTTAGCTCCCGGCAGATGTCCGCCTTCACCAGGTTTTGCTCCCTGTGCCATCTTGATCTGGATCTCCTTTGCACTTACC
>CABQJA010000227.1 GCA_902464345.1 uncultured Clostridium sp. | reverse complement strand
TCCCAAATTAAATTAAATCCCAAGAATTACAGAATATCAATATATTCCCCGGCCAAAGCCTTATTCATACTTCTGACTGCACAGAATTTTCCGCACATACTGCAGGTATCACTATGATCATCTTCCGGGCTTCGGCTGTCACGGATGGCTTTGGCTGTTTCAGGGTCTAATGCACAGGCATACTGTGCGTCCCAGTCAAGTTTCTGACGTGCTTCAGCCATTTTATCATCAATATCACGTGCTCCGGGAACACCTTTGGCGATATCGGCAGCATGGGCAGCAATCTTGGAAGCGATGATTCCCTGTTTTACGTCATCTACATTAGGAAGCGCCAGATGTTCTGCAGGTGTTACATAACATAAGAATGCAGCACCATTCATAGCAGCAACTGCACCACCGATAGCGGATGTGATGTGATCGTAACCAGGAGCGATATCCGTAACAAGAGGGCCAAGTACATAGAACGGAGCACCCATGCAGATACTCTGCTGTACTTTCATGTTGGCAGCAACCTGATCAAGCGGTACATGTCCCGGTCCTTCTACCATTACCTGTACATTGTGATCCCATGCGCGTTTTGTAAGTTCTCCAAGACGCACCAGTTCTTCAATCTGGCATACATCGGTAGCATCGGCCAGACATCCAGGGCGGCATGCATCACCAAGGGAGATCGTAACATCATATTCTTCGCAGATATCGAGAATCTCATCATAGTGTTCGTAGAAAGGATTTTCTTCTCCGGTCATACACATCCATGCAAATACAAGACTTCCGCCGCGGCTTACAATATTCATTTTACGTTTGTGTTTTTTTATCTGTTCAATCGTTTTACGTGTAATTCCGCAGTGAAGTGTGACAAAGTCTACGCCATCTTCTGCGTGAAGACGGACAACGTCGATGAAGTCCTGAGCGGTCAGGGTAGCAAGATCTCTCTGATAGTGAATGACACTGTCATATACAGGAACCGTACCGATCATAGCAGGGCACTCATGTGTCAGTTTCTGGCGGAATGGCTGTGTGTTACCGTGGCTTGATAAATCCATGATGGCTTCAGCACCAAGCTT
Source organism: uncultured Clostridium sp. (assembly GCA_902464345.1). GTDB lineage: Bacteria > Bacillota > Clostridia > Lachnospirales > Lachnospiraceae > CAG-632. Next base: position 1,848 of record CABQJA010000227.1, on the reverse strand, counting down.
TACAGCACTCATAACTTTTTCCATTTCGATATTGTAATCCTTGCAGTCACGGGATACACCAAGGTTTACATTGATCTTGGTACGGAGCATGCTTCCGACACCCTCCGGATCAAGACTGGTGTGATTTTTGTTGGCACAGATTGCAACCTTGCCTTCTGCAACCAGTTTCATAAGTGCTTCTGTTGTCATGTTTTCTTTTTTTGCTACAATCTCAATTTCAGGAGTGACAATTCCTTTTCTTGCAGCATCCATCTGTGTTGTGTAATTTCTCATGTGTTTGCCTCCGTTAAAAAATTAGATATAAGGTTATAAAGCGTCAGCAAAAACACACAGATTTTGGTGCGGGAAAAATATTTCTCTACACAGATCTGCGGTTCATAAAAGAACTATGAAATTACTGACGCCTATATCAGATGGGAAAATCTGATACTTGTGTATGCGGTACAAGGTGGTGTCCCCAATGTACCGTTTCTAAACAACTCTTAACGAGTCGTTTTTATCATAGACATTACGCCGCTTTTATTCAGCGCTGTAATCAGCAGAAATGCAAGAATGCTTCCTGCAATAGTAGAAATCAGAAATGGAACTACATAGACGAAGATCCCGGCAGGAGTGATTCCCATAATATATACTGCAACAGGATAAGCAGCCAGGCCGCCAAGAATTCCTGTGCCGAGTGCCTCGGCAAGACAAGTCAGGCTTAGCTTGTGGCAAATGGAGTATACAAGTCCGCAGCAAAGTGCTCCAACCATACTTCCGGGAAAAGCCATCATGCTGCCAAGACCAAGCAGATTTCGTAACAGGCTGGCACAAAATGCAATTCCTACACTGTACCAGGGTCCTAACGTAACTGCTGCCAGGATATTAATAATATGCTGTACAGGTGCACATTTACTGCCTGCAACCGGAAAGCTTAAGAAACTTCCGACGATGGCAAGAGCCGTAAATACACCGGCAAGAGCCAGTCGTCTTGTCCGTGAAGAGTCTGATGATAAAGTTGTGTGTGTCATAAATAAACATTCCTTTCATAAAAAAATACCCTTCATTCATAAAGCGGATGGAGGGTACAAAAAGTAAAAAAAGAAGAGATGCGGGGGCATCTCTGTCAAATCAATACATGGTATGAATCCCTCCGTTGGCATTATCCAAATCAGGTAAAGGGTCGAAACGGAATTACGTTTCCTCTCAGCCGGTTTTCTCCAGCTCCCCTGTTAAATATGAACTTTGTTCACGGCTTATTATAGCGCAGTCAATATCAGATAGCAAGAGAGAATGAGAATTTTTATATACATGTGATAGAAAATTATGGTAATATATAGAAAGATGTTGTAAATAAATATATTGCTTTAAAGCACAGAGGTGTGAACTGGAGGTTCATAAGAATGAGAGAGAATAATTTGGCGAGGTTTATAAAAGCGCAGGAGTCTGATTATAAGACGGCTCTTGCAGAAATCAAGAGCGGACATAAGAGAAACTGCTGGATGTGGTACATTTTCCCACAGATACAGGGACTTGGCAGTAGTGGTACTGCAATGTACTACGCTATTGAGAACTATGAAGAAGCAAAGGAATATATAGAGAATCCGGTAACAGGCGCACATTTAAGAGAAATCTCGGAGACACTGCTTTTACTGGAATCGAATGATGCTACGCAGGTAATGGGATGGCCGGATGATTTGAAACTCCGTTCTTCCATGACGTTATTTGCACTGGCAACGAAGGAGAATGAGGTGTTTTTAAAAGTTCTGGATAAGTTTTATGATAATAAGCCGGATGCACAGACGATAGATATTCTGGATATGGGATATCTGGTGATGAGAATTGATGAACCGGATTTTGGATGTGAAG
>CABQJA010000226.1 GCA_902464345.1 uncultured Clostridium sp. | reverse complement strand
TGCCATGGATGCTTAAAGCGGCCTTTTCAAATGTAAACGGGAGCTCTTTTTTTCTTATCAGCAGAAACGAAACGATCACACTTACGATCTGTGCAAATACGGTAGCTATCGCAGCTCCCCTTGTTCCAAGATTAAATCCGGCACACAGAATAAGATCTCCGGCAATATTACATGCACAGGCTATCATGACCGTGATCAATGGTGTCCTCGAATCCCCAAGTCCCCGGAAAATACATCCGATCAGGTTATAAGCCACGATCACAAGCATACCGCCTCCACAGATTCTCACATATTCAACCGTCTGTGAGAATGCCTCTTCCGGAGCATTCATGATGCCCGTAATCTGTGGTGCAAATATAACCAGCACAATTGATAAAACAACCGCTATGATCGCAAACATCACAATAGCCGTTCCTACCGTTCTGCCGCCCTCCTTCTTTCTGCCGCTTCCGATCTGTTGTCCCAGAAGAATCGTGGTACCCATAGCAAAGCTGCTGACAAGATTAGTCAGCGTCATCATGATCTGCGAGCCGGTTGATACGGCTGACACATCTGCCGATGTTGCAAATTTCCCAACGATCAGAAGATCCACGGCTCCGTACATTGCCTGTAAAAACAGTGCAAGCAGCACCGGCAACGCAAACAGAATTAATGGCCGCATAATCTTCCCTTCTGTAAATGTTACTTCTTTTTTCATGACTGTATAAACCTCCTGTCACTCAGATTCCGGAACCGGGTGATCCTGCATGTGAATTATGATTGTATTTCCTCGTTAGTATAAAAAAAGCCGGATAAGACACAGGCATTCCAGCCTGCCATCTTATCCAGCTATTGTTTCTTACGAACAAGTCACCCTCCGATGAACACCAGTGAGTATACAATATCATTCGGAGATAGTCAATAGATATCTTTATTCTATGATAATCATAGCTTTTCGTTTTTTAATTTTCCGCTCCACTCTGCTTCCTTAAATCCAACCAGTACCGTATCGCCATCGATCAGCAGCGGTCGTTTCACCAGCATTCCATTTGTCGCCAGAAGCGCAAGCTGTTCTTCCTCGCTCATCTCCGGAAGCTTATCTTTCAACTGCAGCTCCTTATAAAGTAATCCACTGGTATTAAAGAATCTCTTTAACGGAAGGCCGCTCTTTTCATACCACGCTTTCAGCTCCTCGCAGGTTGGATTCTCCTCTACAATATGGCGTTCCTCGTATCTGATTTTCTGATCATCCAGCCACTTTCTGGCCTTCTGACAGGTCGAACATTTCGGGTAACAGATAAATAACATAATTGTCCTCCTTTGTATTTCCTATCCTGATTCGCTCCCTGCCGGTATTCCCGTGCCGGCTCAGGTATTCTGCATCCTATCACCCGCTTTATCCGACTCTCCATCGGAGCATTAAAAAATACCTTTAACACATGATCATCATCCTTCAGAACATAATCGGAACACCTGCCGATTATGACGCAATTTCCTTTGTCTGCCAGCTCTTTAATGACCTTTGACTCTGCGGCAAAGATTTTATCCTTAGGTGCCTCTTCCTTTTCATCCCGATACTGATACATCTGGTTCACCAGATCATACAGCAGGCTGTTTGTCATGGTTTCTTCTCTTTTTTCAATAAATTCGGGTGTCATGCCCGTCGTTCCGGCCGCCATCTCAATAATCTTCTGATCATAAAAATCAAATCCCAGTTTATCGGCCAATATCTGCCCTATCTCATGTCCGCCGGATCCATACTGTCTGCCAATGACAATTACATTTCTATGTCTGGTATCTTCCTGTATTTCTTCATCATTTTCACTCTCATTCTCAGCTCCGGCTCTTTGCTTCTCATCTGTTTTGTAATCCTCCGGAAAAATATATGGTTTTACAAATTCAAGATGCTTTCCGAATAATCTCGCAATAAACCCAACAAGCAATGCTGCAATGATCGTACCCTCGCGTACGCCGTTAAGCTTGCCGAAAAAGATAACAGAAAGCACTCCGGCAATAATCGTCATAGATGAATCAAAGATGATCTTCGTATTTCCAAAATTTGTATTCCAGGTCTGTACAATTGCACGGACAAAAGACTCCCCCGGCAGCATGACCACATCCGCTAACACTTCCATATATACGCCAAATCCTAAAACGATACAGCCTGCAAGAAGTGCAACCAGCTTTACAACGTAATTCTGCGGATCGACCCAGAAAAACAGATACATGGTAAGATCAATAAAGTATCCAAATGCAATGGAAACCGGTATCTGCAGTATGTTTTCTATCTTAAAGTTTTTCCTTAAAATCAATATCTGTAACAGGATCAGTAATATGCTGAATATAATGGTAAAGTTTCCGAGTGTAAGTGGGAAATGAAGACTTAATACATATGGGATCGACGAAATCGGTGATGTGCCAAGACTTGCCTTGGTCACCAGACTTACTCCAAGTGCGTTTATAAACAGTCCGACTAAAAACAGAAGATATCTCTTTAACTTATTCATCTTGCGTAGTTCCTTCTTTCTTAAAATTCTCATGAGTACCGGATAAATTAGAAAAAATCCTGTTATATACAGCCATAAATTGCTCAAACTCTTCCTCTGAAATATCCGCCAAAGCTCTTCTTTCTATCTCGGAAAAAGCCTGAGCTACCAGTTGCTGCTTCTCTTTTCCTTCCTCTGTCATAAAAATATGGAAACTACGCCTGTTGCCGTTTAATATCCTGCGCTCGATCAGGCCTTTTTCCTCCATTTTGTTAAGAATCGTTGTCAATGACCCTGCCTCCAGAAAACATGCTTTCGCAATCTCCTTCTGATTGCTGCCGTCATGATCCTTCAGATAATCCAGTATTTTAGGCTGGCCTATCGTAAGACCGGTATCCTTAAGCTGTTCCAGCAAAGCCTTTTGTACAAGCATCTGATTTGCCATAATCAGATAATGTAAGGT
>CABQJA010000225.1 GCA_902464345.1 uncultured Clostridium sp. | reverse complement strand
ATAGCTAATATAGAACCATGGACGTAACAGGTACGGACAATGAGTAGTAGAAATGAGAAAGAGAGGAAACAGAATGGGAACGGACAGGGGACCTATGATAACGGTGCAGGACGCAGTGAAAAAATATGGGAGCGGAGAAAATGAACTCTATGCACTGAACCATGTGAATCTGAATATTCAGAAGGGGGACATCTGTGTGATTCTGGGACCATCCGGTTCCGGAAAAAGTACATTAATGAATATGCTGGGCGGACTGGACAGTCTGGACGAGGGGAGTATTATTGTTGACGGTGTGGATATTACAAAGCTTTCCAGGAAGGAGCTGGTAGAATACCGCAGAAAGAAGATCGGTGTTGTCTTCCAGTCTTATAATCTGATCGCGGAGCTGAATGTACGGGAAAATATCCGGGTAGTACAGGATATTTCGGAGAATCCGCTTTCACTGGAGGAGCTTTTAAAGGATCTGGGACTGGCGAAGCATTCCGGTCATTTCCCGGCCGAGCTTTCGGGAGGACAGCAGCAAAGATGTGCGATCGGCCGGGCGCTGATTAAAAATCCATCCCTGCTTTTGTGTGATGAGCTGACCGGAGCTCTGGATTCTTCTTCTGCCAGAGATGTACTCTCTGTTCTTGAGAAGATCAACCGAAAATACCAGACGACAATCGTAATTATCACACATAACGAAGGGATTGCGGGAATGGCTGACCGTGTGATCCGCATTCATGATGGGCAGATCATCAGCAATGTGGAGCAGAAGAAGATTCAGGTAAAGGAGTTGGAGATCTGATGACTTTACAACGAAAAATCACAAGAAGTATCAAACGGAATCTGTCGTTTTATCTGACGGGAAGTATTCTGACGGCAATTACGGTCATGCTGTTAATCGGAGCATTTTCGGTCAGTAAATCTTTGTATCACTGGGCAGATGTCTATTACGAAGAGACAAAGATCGAGGACGGAAGCTTTCAGACACAGACAGCAATCAGCGAGGATGAATTAAAGGCGCTGGAGAATACATATGATCTGACGCTGGAGAAGCAGGAATATGTGGACCGGACCTATCAGGATACGAGATTGCGGCTGTTTGCACCAACGGAAAAGATGGATTATTATACGGTGCTGGAAGGACAGGATCTGGCAAAGTCGGGAGAGATCCTGCTCACATACCGGTATGCAAAGGCAAATGATATTGCGGTCGGAGACACGATCGAGCTGGATCAGAAGCAGTTTACGGTATGCGGACTGATCATGAAATCGGATTATGCGGTCATGCTTTATGAATTGACGGAGAACGTACCGGATAAGGCCGGATTCGGAATCGGGATCCTGAGCCGGGAGGATCTGGAGACTTTCGGAAAGCGGACCGAACAGTATTCGGTCCGTTACGGAAACCGGGAAATGGAGAAAGCATTCCGTACGGAAATCTATGAGAAATACGGAACGCAGGAATATCTGGAGCGGGAGTCCAATTCCAGAATCAGTATGATCTACAGTGAGGCGGACGATCTGGTTGCCGAGTTTTCGCTCTATGCCCCGATCATCATGATTATTGTAGTTGCCGTGATTGCCATGGTGCTTATGCGAATGGTAAAGCGGGAGGGAAAGACGATTGGTACGCTGATGGCGCTTGGATACCGGAAGGGTGAGCTGGTCCGCCATTACATGGTATATGGCATGATTCCGGCAGTGGTTGGCGATATTCTCGGTGTTTCGGGCAGTATTCCGTTTGCACGTCTATTCTGTGAATTTTATTTCCAGCTTATGGAGTACACGCCTTATAAGGTCGTGATACCATGGAACTATGTGTGCATTGCGGTGTTGTTCCCAATCGTGGTATATGGTCTGGTGTCATTCCTGGTTTTGAACGGAGCATTGAAGACGGATGCGGTAGCATTGTTAAAAGGCTTGCAGAAGGAGAAACGGGTTCGGGTATTCCGGAACAGTCATGCCAATATCAGACTGCTTTACAATGTCCGGGCAGTGCTGATGAATGCGTCAAGGAGTATGACACTGGTGATCGGAATTGCGGTTGCGACCCTTTGTATCGTACTGGGCGGATCCTTCCAGGATGCATGGAATAACCTGTTGAAGGAAAAAGTGCCGCTTGTTATGCTTGGCGGGCAATATGAATATGGGTTTAAGAATTATCAGACAGAGAATCCATATGGCGGAGATGCCGTGTTTGATGTGAGTTTCGGAGCAAGTGTGGATGATTCAAGATTCAATCTGATCGGTTATGATAAGGATAATGATATTTTTCATGAGACCGCAGATGGATCAGCACCGGTATACGGTGAGTATTATATGACAAGCTCGGCTGCCAAAACATACGGAATCGAGCCGGGAGATGAGTTCACCTTCTATAATACCGTTACCATGCAGGAGACGAGGGTTATCATAAGCGGAATTGTACAAAATGATGTGTTACAGCTGATATTAACGAGTAAAGAGAATGTAGCGGAGGCACTGGGCAGATCTCCGGAAGAATATAATGTGATCATCAGCAAGGAGAAACTGGACATTCCGGCAGAGCTGCTTCAGAAGAATGCTTCGCTGGAGGATTATGAGACCCAGGTACGGACACTGTCAGCAACCTCCGGTATTGTATTACAGATACTGAAGGTGCTGGGAGTTGTGATCTGTCTTCTGATGATCAATCTGATGTCCGGTATGATCGTGGAAGAGAGCAGCAGAAATATTTCCATGCTGGAGGTGTTAGGCTACCGGGATAAAGAGGTACGACAATTTGTACTGACAGCCAATCATCTTCTGGTACCGATCGGATTTCTGATCGGAGTACCACTTGGATATCTCACGGCCTATTCTATGATGACATCAGCTGCAAAATCATCCGGTATGTACATGGGACTTCCGGTGAAGCCTGTGACGATTCTGGTCAGTCTGGGAATCGTGGCAGTGGCATATGTGCTGGGGCTCTGTCTGGCAGGCAGAAAGCTGAAAAAGGTTGATATGGTAGAAAGTTTAAAATGTCCATTAGAATAAAAGGGGAGTATAAGATG
>CABQJA010000224.1 GCA_902464345.1 uncultured Clostridium sp. | reverse complement strand
CCCGATTTTCTCATGGGCGAGAGTGGTATTTATCCGCAAACAATACCACTCCCTGTTTTAAGATCTCCATTTGAGATTTCAAATAATATTCGTCCTCAAACATAGCATAATGTACACTTGCGCGAACAAATATAAAAATCAGCGGCGTTATCGTTGTATAAGGAATTCCGATCTTTGGCTCCAGCTGCTTTGCATACTCGGTATATCGCTCATTTACCTCCTCAAAAAACTTCTTGCCATATTCAATATATTTCGGGTGGGTGTAAATCTGATACATCAGCCGGTATTTTTTTCCGTGTTCTCTCGCCGTCCAATAAGGTACTTCCTCAATAAACCGCATAACATCCTTAGGATCTGTTGGTGCTTTCTGCATGAATTCATCCTCAACCTTGGTCATACAGTAGGCAGTCGACTCAGTAATCAGCTCATCAAGATTTCTGAAATAAGAGTATAGGTTTGCTTTTGTGCATCCACAGGCTTCTGCTAATGCCTTAATCCCTGTACCGGTCAGGCCGTTTTCTGCATAACATTCAAAGCATTTCTCCATAATCTCTTTTTTCCGCTCGTTGTGTTGCTGTTCTGTCATCTTCATGTATGTGCCTCTTTCTTATCTTTCCTTCTTAAATACAGTCATACCGGTCAGCATACCACCACTGATAAAGAGCAATGTGATCCACAGCATAAGGTTACTGTTATCACCGGTCTGCGGGACTTTTCCGTCTGCTTGACCCTGTTTTTCTGTCGTACTTGCTGTCTCTGTCGTACTTGTTGTCTCTGCCATACTCGTTGTCTCGGTTGCACTCGTTTCTGTTGTTTCTGTACTTGTCTCTGCCTCGCTTGTCGTCGGTTTCGGATCAGCAGGCTTTTTCTTCAGTGCATGGATTGCATCCTCAATTGCCTGTGCCATTGCATCCACCTCTGCCTGCTCTGTAATATTCTTTCCCCGGATAACCGCTTTCATCGCCTTCTCCACCGCCGTGAAATCCTTGTAATCATTCTTATTCAATGCCTTTGCCTTCGCTATCGCTGCATCAACCCTGCTGTAATCCGCATCCTTGTATTTCAATGCGGCAATAGCATCCTCAATTGCCTGTGCCATTGCATCCACTTCCGCCTGCTCTTTAAAGTTTTTGTTTCGATCAACGGCTTTTACTGCTGCTGTAACATCAGAAAAGTTTTTATACAGATCCCCGTTCAGTGCCTTTACCTTAGCAATTGCAGCATCGACCGCTGTATAATCTGCACTACGCAATACCAGAGCCTTTATTGCATTCTCGATAGCCTCTGCATATCCGTCTACCGTTGCCTGTTCGGTGTAATCCTTGTTATATTCAACTGCTTCAATTGCTTCTGTCACCGCTGAGAAATCAACGTAATCATCCTGATTTAACGCATCTGCTTTACGAATCGCTTCTTTCACCGCCTGATAATCCGCCTTCAGTAATTCCGGCTGTTCATATACGGTATAGACTAGATTGAAGCTTCTACCCTCTATATCACCTCTGTTCCATAAAACATCCAGATGGTCGGAATCGTCAAGAATCATTCCCGGTGCCGTTGCGAAAGCATTCTCATTACTTCCGAGCAGTTTAAGTGGAAGTAACATGAACTTGTCAGCCTCACGGTTATAATAATACAACCGAATATCTTCCTGGCAGAGATCACACTCCTTATTCTGCTCGTCAATCCATTTTCCATCAGCTGTTTTTGTATATTTTTTGCCGCCAATCGTGACTTCCGTTTTATCTGTTTTCAGGGAAGTATATTCTCGCGCTGAAATGTAAGCGATCGAGCCTTGTTTAGAGATAACCGAGTATCTTGTATCTCCCGTTCCGGATACATCCGCGATCGTGTCTGTCTTTAAACCTGTTGAACTGTCGGGACTTCCGCTGATTCTGAATATATTGCCATCATGGTAATAGTCTAATTCCGACAAGTTGGTTTCAACAATAGAGGAATCTGTATCCGCCGGTACAATATTATGAACTGTACCTTTACCAAATGTGGCTAAATTCAGCTCTTTTGTTTTCACCGGTTCCGGATCAAACCGATAACCTCCATTGTAAATTATATTATAAAGCACGTCAGAGACCCGCGTGCCATCTGTCGCTTCTTCAAAAAGAACCGTAATCGCATTGTCCACTTCGGCAACAGAATATGCAGAAATATAATTGCAATTTTCCGCAAAAACCATAGGAAGCAGCTTTCCGTTCTCATCCGTTGCATTATCATTGGTAGAGAAGCTGTTTGCTTCCGGATCATAATACAGACCTTCTATCGAATATGCACCGGCATCATTCTTAACATCCTCGCAGACAACCCACGTAATCAGCACCTTGTTTCCAACCTTCGTCACACGGGAATTATAATGACAGACATCATCCGAATCACTGCCCGTGAATGTATATGGTTCAAACGAAGGTGCCAAGGTTTGTGAGTTCATAACTGCAATGGATATTCGCATAGAACCCGCCACCTTCGCCTTCGCCTCCTCCATCTTCTCATTGCTACTGGCTTTCATAATTTCTTTATTTGCATCTATCCAGGTAATAATTATGTTGTTATCATTCGATGCATGGCTGTCCGCATATACATACGGCTGCATATCACAGGTCGTATCATCTTTCAATAGGTGCGGAACAGAAAATGTACCATAAGAAGTCTCGATGCTGTAGTAAATCCCATTATTGCCCTCAGCATTTTCACCGTTATCAAGGGACATCACCAGTATTTTTCTTGATGAATTCGGTATTTGCACTAATTTAGTTTCACTGAATACCCTCATTCCTCCTATTAGTACTATATCATCTTTACTCTCTGCTGCAGATACCCCTGTCGGTATCAGTCCCATCATCAGTAATAAGGCCAGACCAAGTGCCTTAATTCCTGTTCGTTTTTTGATATTTTTTTTAATCATATGAATTCCCCTCTTTCTTTTAATATTAAACGACCGTTCGGTTATGATTAATATATCATAGGTCTACAACAAATTCAAGAATTGTTTAAATAGCAAAAACCCCGATTATATCGAGGTTTTACTAAAAACATTTTCAAAATATTTTCCTGTTTTCATATAGCACTGGAT
>CABQJA010000223.1 GCA_902464345.1 uncultured Clostridium sp. | reverse complement strand
TTGAACTTTTCGAAGATTCTGTTTGCATTCGTTGACACTACTCCTTTCCTTATGATAATATGAACTTTGTGTGCAGGTTTTATCCTGCTACATAATAATGCTGTGAGAATAGATTTATTCTCAGAAAGGACAAACAATGAAAAAGAAATTAACCTGTTTAATTGCAACACTTGCTCTTGGTGCTTTACTTCTCAGCGGTTGCGGAAAGAGTGCCGGCGACAGCAAGACATTTACTGTTGGTTTTGATGCTGAATATCCTCCTTACGGATATATGGATGAAAACGGAGAATATACCGGCTTTGACCTGGAACTTGCTCAGGCAGTCTGTGACTTAGAGGGCTGGACACTGGTAAAGCAGCCGATCGTATGGGATAACAAGGATAACGAGTTAAACTCCGGTTCCATCGATTGTATCTGGAATGGTTTCACGATGGATGGTCGGGAAGATGCTTATGCATGGTCTGATCCATATGTAGATAACAGCCAGGTAATCGTTACTTCTGCTGATTCCGGCATTACCAAGTTATCTGATTTAAGCGGTAAGGTCGTTGGTGTTCAGGCTGCATCCGCTGCTCTTTCCGTTTTAAGTGATGAAGAACAGCAGAAGGCACTGGCAGATACTTTCGGTAAATTACAGGAGTTCGCTGATTACAATACTGCTTTTGCAGAACTGGAGGCCGGCTCTGTCGATGCAATCGCTATGGATATCGGTGTTGCACAGTATCAGATTGACAGCCGGAACAACGGTTCTTTCATTATTTTAGATGAGCATCTGAATTCTGAGCAGTACGGAATCGGTTTTGCATTAAACAACACAGACCTGCGTGATACCGTAAACAAGGATCTCCATACCTTAAAGGAAAATGGTACTTTCGATAAACTTGCTGAAAAATACGGTCTTACCGATATGGTTTGCTTAGATTAAGAGGGATTGTTATATGTCGTTTTCGGTTATTGTCAGCCAGTTAGCCCAGGGTATGCTGACCACCGTCAGTATCTTTTTTCTGACCCTGATCTTTTCCATGCCGCTTGGCTTTCTGGTAGCATTCGGAAGAATGTCTAAAAACCGGATCATCCGGTCTATTACACAATTTTATATTTCTATCATGCGTGGAACACCTTTGATGCTGCAGTTAATGGTTGTTTACTTCTTTCCATGGTACTTATTTAAGATCCAGATTGGAAGCGGCTGGAGATTCCCGGCCATTATTATCGGATTTGCGATCAACTATGCAGCTTATTTCGCAGAGATTTACCGTTCCGGTATCGAAGCAATTCCAAAGGGACAGCATGAGGCAGCAAAGTTACTGGGGTATACTAAGTCCCAGACCTTTATCAAGATCATTCTGCCACAGGTAATTAAGATTATCCTGCCTGCGGTTACCAATGAGATTATTACGCTGGTAAAGGATACCTCTCTGGCATTTACCTTATCCTGCATTGAAATGTTTACGGTTGCAAAACAGATTGCCGCAGCAGAAACTTCTATGGTTCCGTTTGCGGTGGCTGCACTCTTCTACTATATATTCAACCTTCTGGTGTCCTTTATTATGGGCCGGGTTGAGAAGAAGCTAAGCTATTATTAGGAGGTGTCAGGATGTCTGTAACAGAAGTTAAAAATCAGGAAAATCAAATATCAGGGGTTCCATATCTGGAAATGAATCATGTCCGGAAATCTTTTGATGATCTGGAAGTGTTAAAGGATATCTCCTTAACCGTTCATCAGGGTGAGGTCGTTTCCATTATCGGTCCATCCGGTTCCGGTAAGTCTACACTGCTTCGCTGTGCCACACTGTTGGAGACCATGGATGAAGGAGATTTATCTTATCTCGGAAGATCTGCTGCGACTATGGTAGACGGTCATACCGTATATGCAAAACCATCGGAGCTGGATACGATCAAGCAGAGCTTTGGACTGGTTTTTCAGAACTTTAATCTTTTTCCACATTATAGTGTTCTGAAGAATCTGACAGATGCTCCGATCCATGTTCAGAAACGACCAAAGGATGCGGTATTTGCAGAAGCTGAAAAGCTCCTTGTACAGATGGGCCTTTCCGATAAGGCAGATTACTATCCGCATCAGTTATCCGGCGGCCAGCAGCAACGTGTAGCCATTGCCAGAGCCCTGGCACTAAATCCGGATGTACTCTTTTTTGATGAACCAACCTCGGCACTGGATCCGGAGCTTACCGGCGAAGTCCTGAAGGTCATCAAGCAATTAGCCGAAGAACATATGACAATGATTATTGTTACACACGAAATGGACTTTGCCAGAAAGGTATCCGACCGGGTACTCTTCATGGATAAAGGCTATGTCGTTGTGGAAGGAGCACCGGAAGACGTCTTCCATTCCGGAAATGAACGAATTCAGGAGTTCCTTGGAAAATTGAAGAATTCCTAATCTCTTTAAAACGTGAAAGGGCTGTATCGTGAATTACGATACAGCCCTTTTTATGTACTAGCGGAGGCCAAATACGAATGATAATACAACCGCACAAACAATGGCTGCAATCAACAGCCCTCGTAAGATTTTCTTGTTTCGCTCTTTATGCTTCTGTTTTGTTACAAGTTCATTTTGTAATCTGTCGATTTCTTCCTTGCATTTAATGATATATTCCCGGCTGTCTTTATATCCTCGCAGTCCCAAAAATGATGTTTGCAATTTCTCATATTCCGAAAGGCTCTGTGCGGTATTTATGGCTGCTACCAGTGCCTGATAATCCTGTTCCCGCTTGTTCTTGGCCTCTGCATTCATTGCTTCTACCTTTTTATCTGTTTCGCTGATAAACTCTTCATATGCTTTTATGATATCATTTTTTCTCCGGTCAGCCGCTTCCTGTGCGTTTGCTATTCTCTCATCAAGCACCGCTGTTATTTCCGCTTTACCGGCATCAAGCTGTTTCTTAAATTCATCATCGGCATATTGATATACCCTATTCAGAACTCTTTCATTCGCAATTTCTCCCAGTAATTGTTGCTTTTGCTCCTCACGGCATGCTACTTCCGAATAATATCCAAACTCATAGCCGTACTGGCTGCGAATCTCTTTCGGTTCAAGGTATCCCTCCAATGTATATGTTTCAACCATATTATCAATATGTTCCGTATCTGC
>CABQJA010000222.1 GCA_902464345.1 uncultured Clostridium sp. | reverse complement strand
GTTATATACAGTCCGGAATATAAACCGATGAAATATAAGGAGCTGGCATTCCTGTTTCAGTTATCGGAGAAGGAGAAGCCGGTTCTGTCACAGATTCTGAATGAATTAACAGAAGAGGGAATGATCGTTAAAACACCGAGAGGAAAGTACCAGCGGCTGGATGCCGGAGTTTTATGTGGTACCTTTACGGGAAATAATCGTGGATTTGGATTTGTGACGGTAGAAGGCGATGATGAGGATTATTTTATCCCGGAGAAGGCATGCAATGGTGCTTTGCATATGGATACGGTGCTTATGCGGGTAACGAATGCGGAGAGCAGTGCGGGACGGAGACGGGAAGGTGAAATTATCCGGATTTTGTCACATGGCATCCGGGAGCTTGTCGGAACCTTTGATCCGGGCAAGGGATATGGGTTTGTGATTCCCGATAACCAGAAGTTTAATCAGGATATTTTTATACCGAAGGCACTGACAAAGGGTGCTGTCCGGGGGCATAAGGTAGTTGTACAGATCACAAATTACGGAAATAAAAATCAGAAGCCGGAGGGACGGATTACAGAAATTCTGGGACATATCAATGATCCCGGTACAGATGTGATCTCAATTGTGAAGGCCTATGATCTTCCGGTGGAATTTCCGGATATGGTTATGCGGCAGGCTGAGAGAATGCCGGAGGAGCCGGATACAAAGGATTATGCCGGCCGCAAGGATCTCCGGGACTGGATGACGGTTACGATCGATGGAGATGATGCCAAGGATCTGGATGACGCGATTACATTGCGGAAAACAGCAGATGGCTATGAGCTTGGTGTGCATATTGCAGATGTCTCAGAATACGTAACAGAGCATTCTCCGCTGGATGAAGAAGCATTGAATCGTGGTACGAGTGTATATCTGGTTGACCGGGTGATTCCGATGCTACCGCACCGGCTGTCAAACGGAATCTGTTCTCTGAATCAGGGGACGGACCGGCTGGCCTTGAGCTGTATCATGCAGATCGATAATAAGGGAACCGTGGTCGGACATGAGATCGCTGAAACAGTCATCCGGGTTGACCGAAGAATGACCTATGCGAATGTGAATAAGATCCTGGAGCAGGATGATGAGGCGGTAAAACAGGAATATGCAGAATTTCTTCCGATGTTTTATCAGATGAAGGAACTGGCAGAAATCCTTCGAAAAAAGCGGGACAAGCGGGGATCCATTGATTTTGATTTTCCGGAGACACAGATCATACTGGATGAAAAAGGCCGTCCGGTTGATATCCGTCCGTATGAGAGGTTGACTGCAAATAAGATCATTGAAGATTTTATGCTGCTGGCGAATGAGACAGTGGCAGAGGATTATTTCTGGCAGGAACTCCCATTTGTATATCGGACACATGAAAGCCCGGATCCGGACAGAATCCGCAAATTAGAGGTCCTGATTTCCAACTTTGGCTATTGTCTGAAGGCAAATCCGGAGAATATTCATCCGAAGGAGTTTCAGAAGCTGTTGGAACGGATTGCAGATTCGCCGGAGGAGGCGATGATCAGCCGTCTGACGCTGCGTTCTATGAAGCAGGCAAAGTATGCAACAGTTTGTTACGGACATTTCGGACTGGCAACGAATTACTACTGTCATTTTACATCACCGATCAGACGATATCCGGATCTGCAGATCCATCGGATCATAAAGGAGAATCTGCATGGAAAGCTTTCCGATAAGCGGATCGCGCATTACGAGAAAATCCTGCCTGAGGTTTCGGAGAGCTGTTCAAAGCTGGAACGGCGGGCGGATGAAGTAGAACGTGAAGTGGAAAAAATGAAAAAGGTTCAATACATGTCACGGAGGATCGGAGAATGCTATGAAGGTGTGATTTCCGGCGTGAATGCATGGGGGATGTATGTCGAATTGCCGAATACCGTAGAAGGTCTGGTTCATGTGACGAATATGATAGATGATTATTATTACTATGACGAGGAAAAATATGCTATGATTGGAAAGGATACCGGCCGACAGTATACACTGGGCGAAAAGGTATGGGTCATGGTAAAGGCAACCGACAGAATTTCAAAAACAATCGACTTTATATTAGTTCAAAATATGGAGGAATAACATGGCAAAGGAAAAGGGAAGCCGTCTGATCGCGAATAATAAAAAGGCTTATTTTGATTATTTTATTGAAGACACGTATGAGGCCGGCATAGAACTGGTCGGTACGGAAGTGAAATCGTTGCGGCAGGGGCATTGCAGTATTAAAGAAGCGTTCATAGGAATTGACAATGGTGAAATATATATATATCATATGCATATCAGTCCGTATGAAAAGGGAAATATTTTTAATAAAGACCCGCTTCGGACCAGAAAACTGTTGCTGCATAAATCAGAAATCAATAAGCTGATGGGACAGTCAAAGGAAAAGGGTTATACCATCGTACCGTTAAAGGTGTATTTTAAGGATAGTCTGGTGAAGGTAGAAATCGGATTAGCCCGCGGTAAAAAGTTATATGACAAGCGACAGGATATCGCGAAGAAGGATCAGAAACGAGAGGCGGAGAAAGAGTTTAAGATCCGCAATCTTCAGGTGTAACAGACAGGAAGGAAACAGCTATGAGTCAGGAAAAAGTAACAAGAAATAAAAACGAAAAAAATAAGCGAAAGAATCTTCAGAAGAAGAAACAGAATCGTAATCTGGGATGGATCATTGCCGGGTGCGTCATATTTGGACTTATTGCAGGATTTATTGCAGGAAAATACTGGCTTTATCCAAAGTATATGGGGCCGTCTGATGCAGGAACAGATACGGTTTATGATTCACAGGATCGTTCCGGGGAACTGCAGGATCTGAATAACCAGATCGATAATGAAGATACGCAGTAACCAGCCGGATTAACCGGATATCCGGAGTCGTTTACGGATGGAAGATTCGATTGACAAAAAAACAGGATAGGTATATTCTAATATTAGAATCGTCTGTAACCATACAATCATGTAAGCAGTGAGACTGCAGAACATTCAGGGGTTGTACTGGTTTCGACGGGGGTTTAGAAATTATGGAAGCCATCCGTGGACCAGAGCCACGTTAAAAGCTGGAAATCTAAATATAAACGCAGACGAAAAATTTGCATTAGCTGCCTAAGGG
>CABQJA010000221.1 GCA_902464345.1 uncultured Clostridium sp. | reverse complement strand
CATCATACAATTGACTCTCCTGTCCGGATAAAGCAATATCCGGCCAGGAGAATACATAATATTTATCTACAGCACTTTTTCAATGTCCTGTAATACCAGCCGATACTCTTCCATCATACTGTCGTGATTTTGTATAACCTCCTCCAGCCTGGATGATCTGGCTGCCACTTCCTGATTCTTTGCCATCTCCGACAGCCGGACAGCTCCTATGTTCAAAGCAGTGCTCTTTAAGGAATGTACCTGAATCATATATGCCTGCATATTTCCGGTCTCATATGCATCCCGGAGTTCTATCTGTTTTTTCTTTCCGCCTTCATAAAAAATCCTGAGGATATCCTCATAATCCTCCCGTTGATTTGCGAAATAAGACAAACCTACTTTTTCATCAATTGTTTCAAAATGGTATATAGAGTCATCCTCATCTTCCGGTTTCATGCGGATTGCGTGCATCTGTCCCTCCTGTAATTCTACTTTATCCTTCGGCAGCCAGCTTAATAACACATGCTCCAGAGCTGCAATCTCAATCGGCTTTGCAATAAAGTCCTGGAATCCATTCTTCAGAAACATGTTTTTCGCTCCGTTCACAGCATTCGCAGTTAATGCTATGATTGGAATATTCTGATCGTAATGTTCCTTATCAGCTCGGATTTTCTCCACCGCTTCCATACCATCCATAACCGGCATCATATGATCCATCAGAACCAGATCGTACTTTCCGTTTCTCATCTCAGCCAATGCTTCTCCGGCACTCTCCACTGTATCAACTTCTATCCGGTAAGTCTTTAACAATCCCTTGATCACCTGAAGATTAACCATATTATCATCTACCGCCAGAACCTTACAAGCCGGTGCGATAAAACGAATACGCTCCTGTTCCCGCTTTTTAGACAAACCGGTCACACTCTCGCCGTTTAAGATTGCTGCCATGGTTAACAGATACATCGGTTTATAGATGATCCGGATGTTTTTTCCGCCATGAAATACGGTATCCCGTTCAATCACCACACATATCTGTATTTCTTCCGCCAATCGGTCATATAACTGTTCATTTGCCTGATATTCATATCCGGAAATAAATATATGGGTATAATCCGCCTCCGGATCCTGCTCCAGAATTGAGACAATCTGCTGCTGCCTCGTTTTCTCATCCGTGACCATATACCCACGAATACCCAGCTGTGCGATCAGACGCTCCAGAAATTCCCCATATTCCTGTCGGACGGATTCGTTGGAAATCCTTTCAAAATCCGGTATCAGTAATATATGATATTCTTTTTTCGGTTGTCTCAGATGCACAATCGGCTTTCTATCCGCAACTCCCTGAGGAATAAAAAACCCAAACTCAGAACCTTCTCCATATTTACTGGTAATCGTCAGTTCTCCATGCATGCCTTCCACCAGGCGTTTCGTAATAGCAAGTCCAAGGCCGGTTCCCTCTACAGAAGAGTTCTTTTTAGCATCCAGCCGCATAAATGCTTCAAACAAAAGTTTCAGATCTTCTTCCCGAATTCCGATTCCGGTATCTGAAACCACCACTCGCAAAAGAACCCCGGTACCGGATTTTTCCGAACGCAATGTCAGTTTTATCCGTCCTTCCTTCGTAAATTTCACGGCATTTCCCATCAGATTCGTAATGATCTGTCGAATCCGCATCTCGTCCCCGATCAGAACCGCCGGCATATTTGAATCACAATCCACCAGAACTTCAATCGGTTTTTTCCCTTTTCGGACCATTGCCATTGCCACTACATCGTTGATCACCGATGAGAGATTATACGGTTCCTGTGCATAATAAAGCTTTCCTGATTCTATTTTTGAAAAATCCAGGATGTCATTAATGATTGCCAACAGATTTTTTCCGGAATTTCGGATTCCTACCGCATTCTCACGAACAGTATCTGAAAGATTCGGTTCCCGCAATATCAGCTCACACATACCGACAACTGCATTCATCGGTGTCCGTATTTCATGTGACATATTGGCAAAGAACATATCCTTACTTTTCTGTGCCTGTATCAGTGATTGTTTCTGTTCCTCAATAAATGCAACCTGCTTCCGGTAACGGATCACCATATAACAGATGGATGCCATTGCAAATGCACCGATAATTGTCATCGTAAGATAAAACAGTCCGGAAACCTTCTCCAAAATAACATCTTTGAAACATACATAAGCCAGTATCATTGCCAGCAAGCCTTCTATTGAACTGATAATGTTCAGAACCGGTTTCTGCAGCCATGCCACCATAATGCCCATAACCAGATAAACCGTAAGTCCAAACTCCATTGTATGTACCCAATATCCCACAACAAACGTTGTTGTTGTCGCCAGTGTAATAATAATACTCTGCTGCCATATATCATTCTTCATGATCAGCATAACTGCAATCATCACTGCTCCGCAGGCAAGCATCCAGATCAGGCACTGATCTTCAACTTCCGGCACCTGATCATGTGCATATAATACATGAAATCCGGTGCAGGTAACATATAGCAGATACTCCAGTAACTTCATGACGGATCCACTGACCACCGGCCTTACCTCTGTCTGATTTTCCATTTGTACGCCCTCTTTTCCCCTGAATTCCTTTTATTTCCTCTATCATATAGTATTAAATTCGGAAAATCAACTGTTGCCTGTATTGCGGGACAGTAGGCGCATACGGCTGACGCTTTCTCCGCGATGATGGTTGGATAACAAAAAAACATCGTATTTCTACGATGCTTCTTGTCGGATATATTCTGTTTTATGATTACACAAATCAAAGGTTAAGAATCTACCACTATCAATTCAAAAAGATATGCATTAAAAACTCGATTAATACCCAGACAGTAACTGTTATCAGAGTACTAACTACAACTAAAAGTATTTTCTGATACGGGCGTTTTCCTATTTCTCGTTGCTTATGAATATCATCCAATCGTTTTCCTTCTGAAAATGCCACAATTTCTTTATATGTCTGAACATCATTGTCTTTTTTCACCTTTTCAACCTTAAATGCAAAATACATAGAGATCGCCCAAACAATTCCCCAGGGGATGAATGCCCAAACACCAAGCCACATAAATAGTGGAACCGCAGAAACAGCGGTAGCAATCAGCATTATAGTGTAGATTTTACCATAGCGGTTCATTTTTTCAATTTCTTCTTTTTGGATTACATCTTTCA
>CABQJA010000220.1 GCA_902464345.1 uncultured Clostridium sp. | reverse complement strand
AACTATAACATATGGTATTATCATTATCCTGACCCTAATATCGATTGTTGGCATCGCACTCGGCTGGCAGGATGTAATCCGGGTCCTGTTTCATAAGGAACACCTGATGGGAACTGTAGCAGAATCCCGCCTCTACCGGGACGATAGTTTCTCAGATTTTCTTTATAATAATGCACCTTCCAAGCAATATCTAAAAGTACAGTTGGACAAAGCATACGGAGATACCACAACCACTCTGGAAATTTGGGTCAAAAATGATCAACATAGCTATGATACCGGCGACAAGGTCATGGTTGTCTTTAACAATGAGGACCATCCGAAACCGGTTTCCGTTGTCTGGTTATGGTATGGGATTGTGGGATTCGCAGCATTGATCATTGCGATCATCATGACTGTTGTTGTTTTTTCTATGTCGGATAATACAAATATACAACTATAAACAACAGGAGTCTGAAATCGCTTACAGTGACCTCAGACTCC
The DNA here is from genome assembly GCA_902464345.1 of uncultured Clostridium sp. GTDB lineage: Bacteria > Bacillota > Clostridia > Lachnospirales > Lachnospiraceae > CAG-632. The sequence continues at coordinate 2,722 of CABQJA010000220.1, read as the reverse complement.
TGTTATCTAATATAATTTCTAATCTCAAACTATTGTTTCTACTTTAGGATACTATTTACTTTTTCTGTATTCATTCTACAGTCCGAAACTCTTCACAATCTTCTGGAATTCCGGGCAACCGGCAAATGCTTCTAACACACTCTTTCGACTTTCACCCTTATTCAGACGTGCTACCCAATAGTCCAAACCGCCCTTATCATACTCACGCCCCATAAAGGTGCGATATAACACTTTCACATACTCGGTGTTGTTTAACTTCTTATTCACAAACTCCGGTGCAAAGAAGAATTCTTCTGCCACCTGTACCGGTGTTCTCCGCCTTGCATTGATTTCTCCGACCCAGTAATTCAGTCCGGCAGGCTCTGCCTCCCTTCCCAGTGCTTTGGTATAGATCCGTGCTACATAGGCCTGCGTATTATTATAGACTGTAATCTTACAGGTCGCTTTCTTGCCACTGCCGTCTTTTGCCGTACAGGTAATCGTCACTGTCCCGGCAGCTTTTGCTGTCACCTTCCCGGTACTGCTGACAGTGGCAATCTTTGTGTTCGATGACTTCCAGATCACTCCTTTATTCGTTGCGTTTGTTGGTGTTACAGTCGCTTTTAAAGTCAGTGTCTCCTTCGGCGACAGAGTTGCAGTTTTCTTATTTAGTGTGACCTTCGTTACTTTCACAGTTGGCTTTACAGGCGGTTTGGGCTCTGTAACTGTCACCTTACAGGTTGCCTTTTTCCCCCTATCAGCTTGAGCCGTGCAGGTAATCGTCACGGTTCCGGCAGCTTTCGCTGTTACCTTTCCGGCACTGTCCACTGTCGCAATCTTCGTATTCGAAGATGCCCAGTTTACTGCCCGATTTGTTGCATTTTCCGGTGTTATCGTGGCTGTCAATTGCAACGTTTTCCCCTTTACAAGGCTGGCACCGGTTCTATTTAATGTAATTCCTGTTACATTTACAGTCGGATCCACCGGTGGTGTCTCCTTCAGATCTGTAAATGCTTTAATTCTGCAGTTTTCGCCATCTTCGGAAATATCTATCCAATCATAATAAGGAATATCTCTGTTTACTAAAATATAGCTTTCTCCCGGTTCAGCCGCAGATGTACTGGTCAAAAAGTCATCATCTACAGTTTTATCAATGGAGGCTTTCACGCTTTTCCCATCTGCACTCTTACACTTAATTACAACCGAATATTTCTCACCCTGTTTCAACTCCACCGTTGTCGATAACGGAACCGTATGATACCCGGCATATGGCTCTGTCACTGTTATCGTACTGACCAAGGTTCCTTTTGCCGGCCATTTTGTACAGTCCTTATACACTTCAATCGTGCAGGTATACTGCGGATCCAGTGTATAGAAACCTACCGCTTTCAGACTCTCATCAGCTGCCGCAGTGAATACATTCGCCGAATCTGTCGCAAAGATATATGCCTTTGACAAGCCTCCGTCATACTGATAGTTATGGTCATAATTATCCGCTGCTCCATAATCAAAGAAATAACCCTCTTCCCATGCCATGACTGCATCTTCATAAGAAATATAAAACAATCCCTCTTTACTAAAGGAAGTCCCATAGCTATTCTTACATAACCAAGCGCCATCTGCTGCCGGCTTATTTGTGCCGAAATTCTCACGGCTATAATGATCATCCCACCCAATGATTGTAATCGCATGGTTGACTGCCTGAGTGCCATCCGGGCAATAATAAGCAACCCGTTCTTCGGTTTCATTCGTAAACGGATTGTTATAATACATATAGCCATCATAGTATGCCGTTGCACATGCGCCATATTCCAGAATCAGCCGCTTAATCTGCTCTCGCTCTGTCATCGGTATCCAGTATGCATTCTCCAGATGATAACTGTCCTTTCCATATGCAAGGGATGAATCCAACGTTGCCGTTACATCGGATGCGATCGTACTATAAGGCGCATTTTTCTCATCCGTCACGCCAACCCAGGATGCCAGGCGAAATGTAGTCAACCCTTGTTGTCCCCCTGCCTGCAGATAATTGTTTTTCAGAATTACCTGATCGCCCTTCGTTCCTCCAAGCGGATCTGTCACCGAATTTCCCAGAAAATAGGCAATCTGCCACTCTGACAGATCAACGCTTCCATCCGCTAATCCCTTCTTCCAGATATTGGATTCTGATACTGCCATGGCCGCAAATGCCCAGCAGGTCCCATATGGGCTCTGCCTCTTAATTGACGTAACATATGGTGAGGTATATTCCTCCGGGAGCGCTGATGCTTCTGTTATTATAGCTGCCGTCTCAGAGGTTTTCGTCATAAAGTCTTCTACCAAAAAATCCTCTACAAAACCTTCTGTCGTAAAATCATCCGTTTCCATAACCTCTACATCCGGTATACCGGATGCATAAACTGCATTGCTATTCCCTGCCAATAATACTGCCGTCATAAATGCAAGTATTGTTTTTCTCATTCGTATATTCCCTTTCACATCTCTCATATTTCCGGTGTGTATAATAAATATAATCTTATTATACTGTATTGGTTTCATGTTCGGCAATATGTAATTGTGAACTTCTATTTCTTATTTTGTAATTTTACTATTGACATATTTCTCACATAGAACTGCATAAAGCAGAATCCCTTTACATGTCTGCTACTCCCTCATCAAGTTGCGGTTTGTGGAGACAACTCTGCCCGACGCTCCGGCTGTAAGCGGATGCAGGATTTAGCATTAAATATGAGATGTCGCCTTC
>CABQJA010000219.1 GCA_902464345.1 uncultured Clostridium sp. | reverse complement strand
TGGCACTGACCTATGATCCGAAGGATCAGGCACCACAGATCGTGGCATCCGGAAAGGGTGTGCTGGCAGAGCGGATCATTGAACAGGCACAGGAGCATGATGTCCCGACCTATGTGGATCAGGGACTGGCAGATACTCTGTTGAAATTAGAGGTCGGAGACTATATTCCACCGGAATTATATGGAGTTGTGGCGGAGATTCTGGTGTATGTAGATAAGATGGACCGGATCCGTAAAAAGTTAGATCAGTAGAGGGATGATCCGTATATGAATAAGAGACAGACCGGTTCGCAGTATGAGGAGAAAGCGGCCGAATATATGAAACAGCAGGGGTATCGGATTCTGGAAAGAAACTACCGGTGCAGACAGGGAGAAATCGATATCATTGCACAGGATGAGGCCTATCTTGTTTTTGTGGAAGTGAAGTACCGAAGTTCAACAGAGAAGGGCTATCCGGCTGAGGCGGTTACGGAGAGAAAACAACGGACCATCCGGCAGGTGGCTGCTTATTATTTATATAGCCGGCGGTTATCAGAGCAGACACCGGTCCGGTTTGATGTAGCAGCGATCCTGGGAGAAGAAATACAGTATATTAAAAATGCATTTTAACGGGCTTCCGGGAAGGAAGCAACAGCAGGAGGCAGCAGTGGGAGAAATTCGTTATGCAAATCAGAATAAATCAACGCAGATGCACTGCGTAAACGGAGTAACATACATTACATTCCGGAAGCTTTCGGAAGCAGGTGTGATTCACGGATTCAGTACAAGACTGGGCGGAGTCAGTCGGGGATATCTTGGCACTATGAATTTAAGCTTTCATCGGGGAGATGATCCGGAAGCGGTTATGGAAAATCACCGGAGACTGGCGGCTGCGATCGGTTACGATGCATCCAATGCAGTTTTTTCGGATCAGGTTCATGAAACGCGGATCCACAGTGTAACCAGAGAGGATGCCGGCAAGGGGATTGTAAAGGATACGGATATTATTGGTATCGATGGACTGGTAACGGATTGTCCGGGGATTCCGCTGGTTACCTTTTATGCAGATTGTGTGCCGTTATTTTTCTATGATCCGGTCAGACAGGTAGTAGCAACTGCACATTCCGGATGGCGGGGAACCGTTGCAGGAATGGGGGCAGTGATGATAGATTATATGAAGAAGCATTACGGGTGCCGGGCGGAGGATATCGTGTGTGCGATCGGACCGTCTATTTGCGGTAATTGTTATGAAATCAGCCAGGATGTGGCAGACGCATTCCGGGAGCGGTTCCCACAGGATAAATATCCGGAGCTGATGCGGGCAGGTAGAGAAGGACATTATGATCTGGATCTGTGGAAAGCGAATCAGTGGATCCTGCAGGAAGCAGGTATCCGTCCGGAGCATCTGGATATTACGGATCTGTGTACCTGCTGCAATCCGGAGCTTCTGTTCTCACACAGAGCCAGCCATGGCATGCGCGGGAATCTGGCCGCAGTGATTATGCTGCCGGAAAGGAGTCATCATGAGCGATAATCATGGAAAGTACGAGCCGGAATCCAAACGGAATCTGACAGGCGGTGGCTTTCAGAAAAAGTACGAGCATAAAATAAAAGAAGTAAAACCGGGCAGCATTGGTGAGGAAATGGAGATTGAAGCCGGTGATTTTCTGCTGGCTGTAAACGGAGAAGAAATCGAAGATATATTTGATTATCAGTTTCTGATCGAGGAAGAATATGTTGTGCTTCTGATAAGGAAAGCAAGTGGCGAAGAATGGGAGCTGGAGATTGAGAAGGATTATACGGAGGATATCGGACTTGTGTTTGAAAACAGTCTGATGGATGAATACCATTCCTGCCATAACAAGTGTATGTTCTGTTTTATTGACCAGATGCCAAAGGGAATGCGGGAAACTCTGTATTTTAAGGATGATGATTCCAGACTTTCCTTCCTGCAGGGAAATTACATTACGCTTACCAATATGTCGGAAAAGGATATCGACCGGATCATCCGGTTCCATCTGGCACCGATCAATATATCCGTGCATACGACCAATCCGGAGCTGCGTTGTAAGATGCTGACGAACCGGTTTGCCGGAGAAGCACTGAAAAAGATTGACCGTCTCTATGAGGCAGAGATTCCGATGAACGGCCAGATCGTACTGTGTAAGGGTGTGAATGACGGAGATGAATTAAGGCGGTCAATCCGGGATCTGTTGAATTATGCACCGCATATGCGGAGTGTATCAGTGGTACCGGTAGGACTGACGAAATTCCGGGACGGTCTTTATCCACTGGAACCGTTTGAAAAGAAAGATGCCATCGAAGTGTTGGATATTATACATGAATACCAGAAACAGGCTTTTGAAAAATACGGGATTCATTTTATCCATGCCAGCGATGAGTGGTATATTCTGGCAGGACAGGAGGTGCCGGAGGCGGATCGTTATGATGGCTATATCCAGTATGAAAACGGAGTTGGAATGGTAAGAATGTTCCGGGATGATCTGGAGGAAGCACTGCGGCATTGTCCGGGTGGTGAGCAGAAAAGAAGAGTGACAATGGTAACGGCAAAGCTGATCTATCCGACAATCTGCTGGGCGGCAGAGCGGATTAAAACCAGGTATCCGAACATGGATCTGCAGGTGGTCTGTATCACGAATCATTTCTTCGGAGAACGGATCACGGTAACCGGATTATTGACGGCAACCGATATTCTGGAGCAGTTAAAGGACAGAGACCTCGGAGACTGGATCGTTATGCCGTCCGTAGTTCTGAAAGCAGATGAAGATATCTTCCTGGATGACATTTCCCTGGAAGATGTGCAAAGGACTTTACAAGTACCGATTCATATTGTAAAATCGAATGGTATGGGCTTTATTCAGTCCGTTGTAGAAGAAGAGATTACCCACAGGCCGGGTCGGATGCAGGAAGAAGGCGAAACGACACGGGCCAGATATAAGGAGAGATAGAGATGAGTAAACCAATCGTGGCTATCGTAGGCCGTCCGAATGTAGGAAAATCAACATTGTTCAATGTGCTGGCCGGTGAGCAGATATCCATTGTAAAGGATACTCCCGGAGTGACCAGAGACCGTATTTATGCGGATGTAAACTGGCTGAATCATTATTTCACATTGATCGATACCGGCGGTATTGAGCCGGAGAGCAATGATGTATTGCTGAAATTCATGCGGGAGCAGGCAGAGATCGCAATTGAGACCGCAGACGTGATCA
>CABQJA010000218.1 GCA_902464345.1 uncultured Clostridium sp. | reverse complement strand
ATATTGCTCCCGTCTCCAAGCAGGATCTTAATGTTCTCATAATACAGTATGATTTCCTTCTGACTCGTAAACTGAATATTCTCTGCCGGTATCTGATACTTCTGCAGAAGCTGTGTCAGTGTCAGTACCGTATGGAAAAAGTCCTTATCCTCGATCGGCAGCGGTTCATACATGATCATCTGATCAAACCGGATACCCGTGATACAGGGAATGTCCTCCATCCGTTCGGACGAGCTCTCCAGCACCATTCCGTCCTTATCAAAATACATGTACTCATTCATAAACTCCACGCAACCGGCCAGTGCCTTTTCATACACCGTAATCGTTATGACATGTCGGGATATGAACTCTACATCAACTTTCTGTACAAACGGTATTTCCTCCGGTGGACGGATCTTGTTCTTCAGATACAGAAGCAGCGTATTGTTCCAATGCTCATCCCCTACAACCCTCTGGATGATTTCATCTTCTGTATAATGGACGTTTCCGGTCACCTGAATCGTTTCAATATTAAATTGGGTCAGAACCACTATCACACCGGAAAGTATCAGAATCACCAGAATCCCGGCAATCCAGAATCCCTTTTTCGAATGTCCCTTCTCTTTCGGTGCTTCCTGCTTATTCCTGTTCACAGCATCACCCGATTCATCGTGTTCTATTTCCGTATCTTGATCTGCCTTGCGACAGACAATACAATTCCCATTTCAATCAGCAAAAATACCAGCGAGGTTCCTCCGTAACTGATAAACGGAAGCGGAATACCGGTGTTTGGAATCGTATTCGTTACAACTGCTATATTGATCAGCACCTGTACGGATACATGTGCCATAACACCTACCACCAGCAATGAGCCATACAGGTCACTTGCATTCGTGATCACGACCATCAGCCGCCAGATCAGAAATACAAACAGCAGAATCAGTGCAATTCCGCCAACCAGTCCAAGTTCCTCACAGATAACCGAAAAGATCATATCATTCTGTACTTCCGGAATAAAATCCATTTTCTGGATACTCTGTCCGAGTCCCTTGCCCCACAATCCACCGGAGCCGATCGCATACAGAGACTGTAAGGTCTGATATCCCTTCGGATGTGTTTCCACATTCAACCATGCATCAAACCGGTCTCCCCGGTAGCTTTCCAGAAGCACCATTGCCACACCACCGATCACTGCCGCAATTCCGATTACAAAGAAATGCCAGTATTTCGGGCTGGCTACAAACAGGATGGCAATCGTGATCACACCGCAAATGATTGCGGTACTTAAGTTCTCCTTTACGATCAGGCCGATAATGATCAATGGCGGCACCATGATCTTCGCCAATACCTTCCAATCGTTCAGCTTCCAGACCTGCTGCGTCGCCGCATATGCCACATACATGATAATGACCAGCTTCGCAAGCTCCGATGGCTGGAACCGGATCGGTCCAAGCTCGATCCATCTGGTCGAGCCTTCACCGGCACCGCCGGCGCTACCGGCAATCAGTGTCACCAGCAACAGGGCTGAGATCACCAGAAATCCGATTACCGTAAACTTTTTCAATATATGATAGTCAACCAGAGAAACAAAAAACATTACAGCCAATCCCAGCACTGCAAATACTGCCTGACGCTTCAGAAAATACGCAGAATCCCCATTATGATCCAGTGCTGCCGTATAAGAACTGGCACTGTATACCATGACCAATCCAAATCCCACCAGGAAAATCACAAGAAATAACAATGTGAAATCATAGAAATTCCCAGGATTCCAGAACCGGATCTGTTTTCTTCTTCTTTCCTTCGGTTGTTCTGCCTCTTGGATCTGCCTCATCAATCTGCTCCTTTTCTACTATTGTTCCGGAAGACTCCGCACAAACTCCTTAAACATATCGCCGCGCTGCTCATAGTTATCGAACTGTCCCCAGCTGGCACATGCAGGTGATAACAGTACCGCATCTCCCGCGTTTGCAAGTCGATAACAGGTCTTGACTGCAGCTTCCAGATCATCCTCAAAAATAATGGAATCAAAGCCATGCTTTCTGGCGGTTTCTGCTATCAGCTGTGCTGTCTGACCGATCAGCACCAGATATCTTACCTTGCCGTCAAAGCTTTCGATCCAGTCATCAAATGGAACCTTCTTATCATAACCGCCACCGATCAGCAGTGTCGGACGGTTCATTGCCTGAATGCCCTTGATCGCAGCATCCGGATTCGTTCCCTTTGAATCATTATAATATGCAACACCTTTGACTTCTTTTACGAACTCGATCCGGTGCTCCACACCCTTAAACTCCATGCATACCTTACGGATCACTTCCACCGGAACGCCCATAAAATATGCAATTGCGATTGCCGCCATATAATTCTCTACATTATGATTACCAAGCAGCTTCATTTCATCGATCGTCAGAACCGGAATCTCTTCCCCGTTATGACATAAGGTCAGCTGCCGTCCCTTTAAACAGACGCCCTCCTTCAGGTCCTCCACACGGCTGAAATAAAACGGAGTGGCTGTGATCTCATCTCCCATTTTCCGGGTGTTCTCATCATCATAATTTAATACACAGATCTGGTCTGCGGTCTGGTTCATTGCGATCTTCTTCTTGGTATCCCGATAGCATTCAAAGGTATGATGCCGGTTCAGATGATCCGGTGTCACATTCAGAACCGCACTGACATCCGGTCTGAAATCCACGATGGTCTCCAGCTGGAAGCTGCTGATCTCTGCTACGATCAGGCTGTTCTCCGTTGTATCTGCGGCCACCTGTGTAAACGGGATACCGATATTTCCGACTGTAAAGGTGCTGGAATTATATGCCTGACAGATTTCTCCGACCAGTGCTGTTGTTGTGGTCTTTCCATTCGTACCGGTGATTGCGGCAAGCTTTCCCTTTGCTACATGATATGCCAGCTCGATCTCGCTCCATACCGGAATATTCCGGGACTGAAACTCTCCTACAAACGGTTCTTCTACCGAGATTCCCGGACTGATCACCATCAGGTCGATCGTATCCAGCAATGCTTCATCCAGCTTGCCGACTACCACTCCGACCTTCTCATATTCGCTCAATTTATGTAAGACCTCTACCTTGTCTGTCTTATCATTCTGATCAAAAATAATTACCTCTGCACCAAGCTTTAAAAGCAACCGGGCAGCTCCGATTCCGCTTTTACCTGCTCCCGCAACTACAACTCTTTTGTTGAATTCCATAGTTTAACCTCCATTAAA
>CABQJA010000217.1 GCA_902464345.1 uncultured Clostridium sp. | reverse complement strand
GTTCTCTATCTTCTGTCCGCAGCCTCCTGCTGGCCTGCATCCGCTTTTTGTTCCCGTCTTTCTGACAAAACAAAAAGCTGTCGTACAGGCGACAGCTTTTTATTAAAAGAACAAGGTCAAAACCAGGGATATTACAAAGAACAAAACAGCCAATACAGTAGTGACTGTAGTTAATACTGATTCCTTTGATCGTCCTTTATTTTTATTCCAATAGGTCTCTCCGGATCCTCCACCCAGAGAACTTGAAAGACCGTCTGATTTACCTTCCTGTGATAATACAAATACTGACATCGCAACTGATACAAGTAAAAATACAATTTCAAGTGCTAATTTCATAATTACACCTCCGTTCCAAATGCTCAACTAGAGTTTATGATAACATAGTGTGTTATGAAATTCAAGTTATTTTTTACCAGCCACGATAAACAGCAACTTTTCCCAATTCTTCTTCTATCCGAAGCAATTGGTTATATTTTGCCGTCCGGTCCGCTCTGCAGGGTGCACCGGTTTTAATCTGTCCTGCATTGACCGCTACCGCAAGATCTGCAATAAAGCTATCCTCTGTCTCACCGGAACGATGGGAAATTACAGTTGTGTACCCGGCATTGGCCGCCATATGAATCGCGTTTAAGGTTTCCGTCAGTGTTCCTATCTGATTGTATTTGATCAGAATGGAGTTTGCAATCTGTGCATCGATTCCCATTTTCAGGCGACTGGTATTTGTCACAAACAGGTCATCCCCAACCAACTGTATCTTATCACCCAGCCGGTAGGTCAGAATCTTCCAGCCCTTCACATCATTCTCATTCAGTCCATCCTCAATGGAATAGATCGGATATTTTGCCACCAGATCCTCATAATACTGCACCATTTCCTCTGCATTCCGATATACCTCTTTCCCGGACATCCGGCTTTCTCCCGGGAAATAGTACAGATCCTGTGTATCCAGATACAGCTCAGAGGCTGCTGCATCAATTGCGATCTGGATATCTTCTCCCGGCTTATATCCGGCTGCCTGAATCGCCTCCACAATTATGTCCAGTACCTCCTGCGAGCTTGCCAGATCCGGTGCAAATCCGCCTTCATCTCCCACCGCAGTGGACAGCCCACGTTCCTTTAGCTGTTTTTTCAGAGCATGGTAAATCTCGCATGCCATCTGCATACCCTGCTTAATGGTTTCCGCTCCTACCGGAGCTATCATAAATTCCTGCAGATCAACCGTATTATCCGCATGCTTACCACCATTTAAGATATTCATCATCGGAACCGGTATCGTTCGTGCATTCACTCCGCCAATATATCGGTATAACGGCATTTTCAGAGCAGTTGCCGCCGCTTTTGCCACAGCCAGAGACACTCCCAGGATTGCATTGGCTCCATATCTGGATTTATTATCCGTTCCGTCTGCCTCCAGCATGATCCGGTCTATTTCTGCCTGTTCAAATGCATTCTTCCCTATGATCTTATCCGCAATTCTTGTATTCACATTCAGGACCGCATTCTGAACACCCAGACCGCCGTACCGTTTCTCACCATCCCGCAGCTCCAGTGCTTCATGCTCTCCGGTCGATGCTCCGGATGGAACCTGCGCCCGTCCCGTGATTCCGGCTTCCAGCTGTACTTCCACCTCCACGGTCGGATTTCCTCTGGAATCTAAAATCTCTCTGGCATGTACATCCAGAATTTTTACTTCTCGCATCTTTTCATTCCTCCTATATGCAATTAGGCTTAGTAAAAAGTATGCACAAAAAACAGACCCTTATTCATCTTTGACTGCTTCGGTCAAAAATCATAAGGGTCTGTGTTTCATAATCAGAATTATATTATATAATGATCAATATGATGATTCTTTAGTTTTTCTTTACCAGCAGTGACTTTCCGGTCATCTCCTGTGGCTGCGGAAGTCCCATTACCTCTAACAGAGTCGGTGCGATATCTGCCAGACAACCACCTTCCCGTAAGGTATAAGCCGGATCATAATTAAAGAGAATAAACGGAACCGGATTGGTTGTATGTGCTGTATGCGGCTTTCCTGTCTCGTAATCGATCATCTTCTCAGCATTACCATGATCGGCACAGATGAACAGAACACCATCCATCTTCTTTATAGCCTCTACTGCTTCTCCTACGCACTGATCCACTGTCTCAACAGCCTTTACAGCTGCCGGAATCACTCCGGTATGACCTACCATATCCGGATTTGCGAAGTTAATAATGATCACATCATACTTATCCGATGTAATTGCCTCAACCAGATTCTTGCAAACCTCCGGTGCACTCATTTCCGGCTGAAGATCATAGGTTGCTACTGCCGGGGATTTTACCAGGATACGCTCTTCGTCTTTATTCGGCTCTTCTACGCCACCGTTGAAGAAGAATGTAACATGTGCATATTTCTCTGTCTCTGCCAGACGAAGCTGTTTCAGATTGTTCTCTGCCAGATATGCACCAAATGTATTGGTAATGCTCTCCTTCTTGAAAGCAACATATTTGTTTTCAATCGTCTCATCATAATCCGTAAAGCATACATAGGTTAATGGTATAAATCCATTCTTCCGCTCAAAGCCTGTAAATTCCTTATCGCAGAATGCACGGGTAATCTCACGGGCACGATCCGGACGGAAGTTGAAGAAAATTACGGAATCATTCTCCTTTACCAGAGACAACGGCTTGCCTGCTTCGTCAACGATGACGGTCGGAAGTACAAACTCATCTGTAACATCCTTTGCATAGGAATCAGCCATAGCCTGAACTGCATCTGTAGCAGTTTCACCCTCGCCGTATACTAAAGAAGCATATGCCTTCTCTACACGATCCCAACGATTATCACGATCCATTGCATAATAACGACCGGATAAGGAAGCGATCTTACCGACTCCGATTTCCTTCATCTTTGCATCTAACTGTGCAACATAATCCTTTCCGGATGCCGGTGGAGTATCACGGCCATCCAGGAATGCATGTACATATACATTTTCAATTCCCTGACGCTTGCACAGCTCCAGTAATCCATACAAATGTGTAATATGACTGTGGACACCACCATCTGATAACAGTCCCCATAAATGAAGATCTGAATGATTCTTCTTTACATTTTCAACGGCACGGAGCAGTTCTGCATTCTCAAAGAAATCTCCGTCCTGAATTGACTTTGTGATCTTGGTCAGCTCCTGATAAATAATACGGCCTGCACCGATATTCATATGGCCAACCTCTGAATTTCCCATCTGGCCATCCGGC
>CABQJA010000216.1 GCA_902464345.1 uncultured Clostridium sp. | reverse complement strand
CGACTTTGTTAGTATAACAAAGAGATTCAAAAAAAGCAAGTACTTTTTTAAACTTTTTTGCGTTTTTTAATTTTCTTCCATTAAAGCTCTCTGAACATGCAGTGCCAGGTATCCAATCTCTATCTCTTCCAATGGTTTTTGCAGTGCCTTTCCAATATGCCCGCAGACAATTTCCGCAATCTCATAAGCCTTCGGATAATTCATTTTTATATAAGCATTCATATCCAGCTTCAGAGTCTCATTATTAATCGCTCTCGCAAACATAAATTTAATATGATTCATCAAACGATTATAATCTAAAGACAGGATATCAATCTTTCTTCCCACCTGCTCCTCGATCAGAGTTACGCATTCGCGCACTACCATTGCCATCTGCATAGAAACCGATACCTTTTCATCCTGGATACTGGAGTGTACATGCAAGGCGATATAACCAATCTCATCTTCCATAATATCAACGCCGAGCAGCTCCTTTAACCGCGGACGAACCGTGTCTGCAATCTTGTATTCTTTATAAAACAAAATCCGTATATCACTGTTTAACGGATTACTGATCTGCTCTCCGGCCTGAATCCGCTTTACTGCATAAGCAATATGATTTGCCATAGGGAAGAGAATGTCCCGGTCAACTGCCCCGAACTCCTGCTCTGCCAGATTTAAAATCTGATTGGATATCTCCAGATATTCTGTCGGTATATCCTGCAGCAGCTCTTTGGCTTTTCCGCGCTCCGATACATGCTTTAACGAATAAATCCTGACATCCTCCGGTGCATCGATCCGTTCCGATACCTTCTTTCCGAATCCGATACCCTTTCCAAGCAGAATATATTCCTGGTTATCGTTCATATCTGTTGCCAGCACAGCATTATGATTTAATGTCTTAATAATCCGGTACATTCCCTCACCCTATCACTTTCTTATCTTTCTGACAGGGAACTACTCTGTAATATCAATGGCAAATAAATCTTCCCCTGCCTTTACTTCTCCTTCTGCGATCAGCCGGATAGACTGATTATCCTCTAATTCCGTACAAATAACCGGTGATACCAATGACGGTGCATGTTCTCTGATGTATGCCAGATCAAGCTTCATCAACGGTGTACCTGCCTTTACCTTATCGCCATCCTGTACGAAAACTTCAAAACCTTCGCCGTTCAGATTAATGGTATCAAGGCCTACATGAATCAGCATGGCTACCCCATCCTCGGTCACAAATCCGATTGCATGCTTGGACGGAAATACAAATGCGATTTCGCCATCCGCCGGTGCGACCACCTGTGCCTCTGTCGGTTCTACAACAGCACCGTCACCCATCATTTTCTGAGCAAAGCCTTCATCCGGTGCCGTCTCAATACCGCCTGCCAGTCCGGTCATCGGACTTTTAATTACGATAGATTTTATCACATTTCCACTCTTATTTCCAGTACTCTTTCCTGCAGCCTCTGAGCCTGACGATTCTGAAGCTTCGACTGTCTCATTCATAATCTCTTCTTCCGGTGCATGCTCCAGATACTCTGCAAGGTTGGATTTGATCACAGATACTCGTGGCCCGTAAATAACCTGAATACCGGTACCTTTTTTAATTACACCGGATGCCCCGGTACTCTTTAATAAGGCCTCATCTACCTTATCTGCATCAAATACCGTACAACGCAGTCTGGTAGCACAACAGTCAACATCCGAAATGTTTTTCTTTCCACCGAGTCCGGCTGTGATCATTCTGGACATTTCATCCTCATCAGATGCAGCATCTGTTCCCTTGCCTGTATGCTTCTTTGCCTCTACATCTGCCCGATTATATAATTTCACTTCTTCAGAATCATCCCGTCCAGGTGTCTTTAAGTTCATTTTCTTAATCAGGAAGCTGAATAAGAAGTAATATACTACAAAATAACCAATACCTACGATCACAACCCAGATCCAGTGTGTCTTGGCATTACCCTGCAAGATACCAAACAACGTCAAGTCGATCAGACCACCTGAAAATGTCATACCGACACCTACATTACAGATATGCATAAGCATATAAGCCAGACCTGCTAATACACAGTGAACGCCATATAATACAGGTGCTACGAATAGGAACGTAAACTCCAGCGGCTCTGTAATACCGGTTAACATGGATGTCAGTGCTGCTGAGAATAACAGACCGGCTACCTTCTTACGATTCTCCGGCTTTGCTGTCCGGTACATAGCCAGTGCCGCACCAGGCAAACCGAAGATCATTAACGGGAACTTACCGGACATAAACCGGGTAGCTGATACAGAAAACTCCTTTGTTGATGGATCTGCCAGCTGTGCAAAGAAAATATTCTGAGCTCCCTCTATTACCTGTCCTGCAACCTCCATGGTTCCGCCGACTCCGGTCTGCCAGAATGGCAGATAGAATACATGGTGCAGACCAAACGGAATCAACAGACGTTCCATGAAACCATAAACCCAGGTTCCTACATATCCGGATCTCATAACCAGATCGCCGACAGCATAGATTCCCTGCTGGATTACAGGCCAGATAAAGAACATTAAGATACCAACCAATGTAAATACCAGTGCACTGATGATCGGTACAAATCTGGTTCCTCCGAAGAAGGATAATACCTGTGGCAGTTCGATCTTATAGAACTTATTATGCAGTGCTGCAACACCCAGTCCCACAATAATACCGCCAAATACACCCATCTGCAGAGATGTAATGCCCAAAACATTGGTGGTCGAA
Organism: uncultured Clostridium sp.; assembly: GCA_902464345.1. GTDB lineage: Bacteria > Bacillota > Clostridia > Lachnospirales > Lachnospiraceae > CAG-632. The sequence continues at coordinate 571 of CABQJA010000216.1, read as the reverse complement.
CCCTCTAACATCTTCTCTGCACCACCGTTGATCGTGATCATAGCACTGATCGATGCGTGCATAATGAAGAATGCAACCACGGATGCCAAAGCTGCAACCTCTTTCTCCTGCTTCGCCATACCAATCGCTACACCCATGGCAAACAGAATCGGCAGATTGGCGAAGATAATATTTCCGGCCTCGCTCATAACCGTAAATATCATGTTCAGAATCGTTCCGGGACCCATAATCCCCATCAGATGATAGGTCTCCAACATTGTCGTGTTTGTCAGAGAGCTGCCAAGTCCCAATAATAGGCCTGCAACCGGCAGCAATGCGATTGGCAGCATAAATGATCGTCCAACCCGTTGTAAAACTCCAAAAATTTTGTCTTTCATAACTCATTCTCCTTTCTTATTCCATGGTGAAAGTATCATGAGTCCGGAGTTCTTTGATTACTTTTATGCATGAAAAAAAGCATCAACCACACATAAACCTTCACCATTTATGTATCGCTAATGCCTGCCGAACAGTAACATGCAAATTACTGTAATCATAATAACATGCTCAGGTCCCTCTGTCAAGAGAAACC
>CABQJA010000215.1 GCA_902464345.1 uncultured Clostridium sp. | reverse complement strand
GTGACAAGATTTGACATTTTACGAATTTTCATATTACATATTTGGTGTTGTTGATTTATATATTGTTCTACTTATCCCTATTTTGGGCTTGTTAAACACGCGTAATAAAATAATTTTGCATCTCCTGTTTTTTATTACATCTCCCACCTGTATTGTTTTTCTATCTGATTTTTCGCCATACATTGAACTATGCCTGATTTTTATTTATGTCTATATCTTAACCAAACGCAATATTCTGGCCGTTTGTCTATCCTTGTTTAACTATCTACTATCCATTGTTTTAAACTATGGTCTGCTAGCCTTTCAACACTTGACACATGGCATATCGGAACTGGATGCTATTACCAATTATCCTATTGTTTACTATACCCTTTTTACGGTGCTCTTACTATTTGTTTCCTTTGGTCTGCGCTGGCTATACCAGCATTTTATCGGTAATAAATTAAACCTGTCCTTTCCATTCACCACATTATTCCTGGTTTATCTTGGGCTATGTGCCATGATCTTTGTCTATAATTATACCTATGAAGAAACTCAGAACTTCCCACAGGAGCTGGTGTATGTAAATACGCTCCTGTTTATCGTATTCTTTATGATCACCTGTCTGTTTATCATTCTCCTGATCCATATGTTCAAGCGGGATGTGAAGCTGCAGACCCAGAATGTCCAATATAAGAGCCTGCAGAGCTATACGGCTCAGGTTGAAGAGCTCTATCAGAATCTCCGCGGCTTCAAGCATGACTACTTAAACCTGCTGACCACCATGGATTATTACATTGCCAATAAAGACTGGGCTGCGTTGACGGACTTCTATGAAACCAAAATCTCACCGACCCGCACCATGTTTCAGAACAGTTATCAGGATCTCGGACAATTACAAAATCTTGAGATTGCAGAAATCAAGAGTATTTTATACAATAAATTTGTAAAGGCTGTGGAAATGAATATTTCTGTCACTCTGGAAATCCGGGAACCGATCCACCGGCTGGATGCAGATCCGATAGATATTGCCCGTGTGCTGGGGATTTATCTGGACAATGCCATTGACGCCTTGAACGCTCCGGAGCTTTCCGACGATCAACGGCAGCTCCATGTCGCCGTCCTTACAGACTCAGATGCCGTTGTTTTCATTATACGGAATACCTGTCAGGAATTTCCGCTCCAGCTCCAGAAATTAGGCACCTTGAATTATTCTACCAAGGGTGAAAATCGCGGAATGGGACTCTATCTGGCCAGACAGACATTAAAAAACTATCGCAATATTCAATCTACACCATCCTATGAGAACCATGCATTTACGCAGACTTTAACAATCTATCCTAAGAGGTGATCGCGATGCTGCCGGTTTTTATTTGCGAGGACAATCCGGTTCTTTTGCAGCAATACAGACAAACAATTGAAAACCTGATCCTGATCGAAGAATATGATATTGAGCTGCTTACAGCCGTAACCACACCGGAAGCGCTGCTCCATGCTGCCAAACAGCATTATTTAAAAAACGCTCATGCGGGCTTCTATCTATTAGATATCGATCTGCATGCATCCATGGACGGCTTTGAGCTGGCACAGCGGATCCGTGAATTTGATTCCCGCGGCTTTATTGTCTTTATTACCACCCATTCTGAAATGGCAATGCTTACATTTAAATATAAAGTAGAAGCTATGGATTTCATTCTGAAGGACGACGGCTGGGATATTACCTCCCGCATTCATGATTGCCTGAATCAGGCAGTTGCCCGCTATCTAACGCCGGGAAAATCCGAAGATACCATTGCCTTTAAAATCGGACACCAGACTGTTCAGTTCCGTTCCAATGATATCCTTTATATTACCGCCTCCCCGGTTCCTCACAAGATACTGGTGGTTATGGAACATCGGACCGCAGAATTCTACGGTACCCTGGCGAAGATCAGCAGCGAGCTTCCATCCTATTTTATCCGTTCTCACAAAGGGTGTCTGGTCAATCTGAACCATGTCCTGCGTGTCGATCGTGAAACACAGTCCATCTATCTGACCAACGGCACTACCTGTCTGGCATCCACACGTGGGATCAACCATGTTTCACAGGCACTGCAGAGTGAAAACAGATTGCAAAAATAACCGTAGACTGCTATAATTCTTCTTACATTTAGGGATAATGATAGTATCCCGTATTTCACAAAAGGAGTGATTCAGTATGGTATATAAAACACACGGAACCTGTTCTTCACAGATTTCCTTTGATGTCATTGACAACAAGGTGCGCAATGTTAAATTTACCGGCGGATGCAACGGCAACACACAGGGTGTCGCTGCCTTAGTCGAAGGTATGGATGTCAATGAAGCGATCAGCCGTATGGAGGGTATCCGTTGCGGTTTCCGTCCTACTTCCTGTCCGGACCAGCTGGCAACCGCATTAAAGGAAGCCATTGCCAACAAATAAGGAGGGCATATGAAACGAATTATTTTAACCGGCGGTGGAACAGCCGGACACGTCACCCCAAACATTGCCTTGATTCCAAAGCTGAAGGAAGAGGGCTATGATATTCATTATATTGGTTCTTACAACGGAATGGAGAAGAAGCTGATTGAAGATATGCGCATCCCGTATCATGGGATTTCATCCGGAAAGCTGCGCCGTTACTTTGATGTAAAGAATTTCTCGGATCCGTTCCGGGTTATTAAAGGTTACGGAGAGGCATCCCGCCTGATGAAGAGCCTGAAACCGGACGTTGTATTCAGTAAGGGCGGTTTCGTATCCGTTCCGGTTGTTATGGCTGCCAAGAATCACCGGATCCCAGCGATCATTCATGAGTCTGATATGACTCCGGGTCTGGCAAACAAGCTTTGCATTCCAAGTGCAACTAAGATCTGCTGTAACTTCCCGGAAGCTATGGAGCATCTTCCGAAGGGGAAAGCGGTGCTGACAGGAACTCCGATCCGTCAGGAATTATTTAACGGAAATCCTCTGGATGCCATTCAGTTCACCGGACTTCAGGCAAATAAGCCGACCATTCTTGTAATCGGCGGCAGCACCGGTAGTGTGAAGGTAAATGAAGCCGTTCGTGAATGTCTGGACGAGCTTTTAAAGACCTATCAGGTTATCCATTTATGCGGAAAAGGAAAGCTGGACATTGCGTATGAGCATCGTGATGGTTATGTCCAGTATGAATACATCAAGAAGGAATTAAGCTCCCTGCTTGCTCTCGCTGATATTGTAATCTCCAGAGCCGGAGCAAATGCGATCTGCGAACTTCAGGCACTTGCCAAGCCGAATCTTCTGATTCCGTTAGGTGCCAATGCCAGCCGCGGGGACCAGATCCTGAA